>NZ_JAUBUE010000007.1:58062-183793 GCF_036705305.1 Microcoleus sp. B3-D7
TTTAGCCCCACAGGAGATGCGATCGCTACTGCCTCATATGACGGCACCGCCAAATTGTGGGACTTGCAGGGCAACAAATTGGTAACTTTCACCGGACATGATGACTGGGTATGGAGTGTCAGTTTTAGCCCCACAGGGGATGCGATCGCTACTGCCTCATATGACGGCACCGCCAAATTGTGGGACTTGCAGGGTAACTGCTTGGTAACATTCACCGGACATAACAACTTGGTAAAAAGTGTGAGTTTTAGCCCCACAGGAGATGCGATCGCTACTGCCTCATATGACGGCACCGCCAAATTGTGGGACTTGCAGGGCAACAACTTGGTAACTTTCACCGGACATAATAACTCGGTAACAAGTGTCAGTTTTAGCCCCATAGGAGATGCGATCGCTACTGCCTCACAAGACAAAACTGCCAAATTGTGGGACTTGCACGGCAAGTGGTTGAAAACTTTCGCCGCACATAATCACTCGGTTAATAGTGTTAGTTTTAGCCCCACAGCAGATACGATCGCTACTGCCTCATCTGACAAAACTGCCAAATTGTGGGACTTGCAGGGCAACTGCAAGGTAACATTCACCGGACATAATGACTGGGTAAGAAGTGTCAGTTTTAGCCCCACAGGAGAGGCGATCGCTACTGCCTCATCTGACAAAACTGCCAAATTGTGGGACTTGCAAGGCAACTGCAAGGTAACATTCACCGGACATAATGACTCGGTATGGAGTATCAGTTTTAGCCCCACAGGAGAGGCGATCGCTACTGCCTCAGATGATGGCACCGCCAAATTGTGGGACTTGCAAGGCAACTGCTTGGTAACATTTACCGGACATAATAAATCGGTAACAAGTGTCAGTTTTAGCCCCACAGGAGATACGATCGCCACTGCCTCATATAACGGCACCGCCAAATTGTGGGACTTGCAGGGGAATTTACTTGCAGACTTTAGCGGCTATAAAGGCAATTTGCTCAAAGGTGAAGTAGATTTTGTGGAGTTAACAAGTCCGATTTATAGTGTTTGTTTTAGTCGGGACGGGAAGTCTTTAATAACAGGTTCGGATGATGGAAAGGTGCGGTTTTGGCTGATCGACAGTTTGGATGACTTGTTGGCGACGGGGAGGAAATGGCTTGGTGAGCAATTTTAACGGCTGATGCACGCGGATGATTTGAATTTAGCAACGATTTTACGATTCTTTTTCACTTGTTCAAACTGCTATTAGCTTTACCCACTTTCGACACCAGAATTATTAAATAATTCTGGTATCTAGCAAACTACAAGACGGAAATTTAAAAGTCAAGATTTATTAAGATTTTACAGAAAAGCGATGACAAATCACAAATCATGTATCTAAAATAAGAGACAATTTGACCCGGAAACTGAAGGTAAGAAAATGTCTGAACTTAGACAAAATCTAATTACCAGAGATTGGGTAATCATCGCCACCGAACGGGCGACAAGACCGGATCAATTCGCTAACAAAAAAAAGTGGGCTGCCGCAGTGCCACCGCACCGCGCCGATTGCCCCTTTTGCGTGGGAAATGAGGAAGACGGAACCTTAGAAACTTGCCGTTTGGGCGATCGCACTGGCTGGAAAGTCAGGGCAATTTATAACAAATATCCCGCCCTCTCCCCGACAGCAGAATGGATGAGGATATCATCGGGAATTCACCGCACGATGGCGGGAATCGGCGTTCACGAGGTAATTGTCGAACACCCGCGGCACGATTTGACGACAGCTTTGTTGAGTGTTGAAGAAGTTGCAAACATACTTTTAGTATACCGCCAGCGCTATGTAGAAATTAGAAAAAATCCCCACATTGAAACAATTATTATCTTCAAAAATCACGGGGAAACTGCTGGAACTTCTCTCGAACACCCCCACTCGCAGATAGCAGCGACGCCTGTTGTACCCAGCCAATTTCGCAGTCGCATCGACGAAGCTATTAGATATTTTGATGACACGGGAGAATGTTTGTTTTGCCGGACTTTGGAAGATGAATTAGCGGCGAAGGAAAGAGTAATTTGTGAGAGTGAACATTTTGTGGCTTTTATCCCTTACGCTGCACTTTCACCGTTTCACACTTGGATTTTTCCGCGCCGCCATTCCTCTTCGTTTGATGAGATTACTGATGCGGAACTTACGGATCTTGCTTATACTTTGAAAACTGTACTGGCTAAGTTTTATTATGGATTGAACAATCCCGATTACAACTATAATATTCGATCGGTGCCGATCGCCCAACGGGCAACAAAATACTTTCACTGGTATATCGCAATTATTCCCAGAGTCACCAAGCAAGCTGGGTTTGAGTTGGGCAGCGGGATGTTTATCAATACTGCTTTGCCGGAAGAAAGTGCGGCGTTTTTGCGATCGATCGAATTTCCTAGCGACAGTAATTTCCCCCCCATCTAAAGTATCCTACATCACAACAGTCAAATTTACTTCAAATTGGGGTGGAAATGCACGCAGGCAGTCTGAATTGCCAGTCTGTCTTGGGGGAGGAAAGTGATATTATTTGAGATTTGATATTTGAGATTAAAAAATTGGGGATAACGAACGATCTAAGGGTTTAGATCACCCGGCTACAGTTGCATTCTTTTGTGAAAGTGGTATCATTTACGAGCTCAACTTATGAAAGTACAAATACTTAGACCTTGTACCAAACTCACAATAAACTTTCGACATACTGCCAGCCGTCGTCGCTAAAAGTAGCTCTCAACATATCTCTAATTTTGGCATCGATCGATAATATCCCCTCGCCCGACTCACCATTCTCGCCGATTTCGCAACTGTCTTCAGACATATGTTCTTGGATGTGGGCCAGAGTATGGGCGAAATTAGCCAGAAAATAATGTTCGTGCACCCACGCTGTCGGATCTGGTATTTCTGCACTCCCAAAAGCTCGATCGACTAAATCTTTTTTGGCAACATCGTCAGTCTGGTTTTTCATGTTGAGTTCGATTTAGGTAGAACTGGTAACTTATCCTATTTTAAGCTTAATTGTCAACAGCAGGGCGATCCCGATCGACCACAGCAGTGACAAATTTGTGTCATTTGTGCGATCGCGATCCTAATTTTTTTGGCGATCGCGTGTTATCATTTTACCTCAAACTCGGTGGTCAATAATGTTCACATCGAGCAGAATACACTTGGGAATCATTCCGTGAACTCCTTTTTGGGGATTGTTGACAGCCTGCGTAATCCGAAAATTTACCGCGATGGAACACAAAACATAAGCCTCTTCTTCTTTGAAACCTGCAAACTTTTGCAACCAATAAACCGTCTGTTTGACCGCCACCTCAAACGCTTCATCTAATGTTCTACCGAATCCCATAATTACAATATGAGTGGGCGTTTCTGCAAACGGAAACATCAAAATAAAATCCTTGCGTAAGATGATTTGAATAGTCCCGTTCATCGAAGTTTCTATAGCAGTACCGTCAACTTCACCGTCTCCTTGTGCCGAATGTCCGTCGCCGATGGACAGTAAACCGCCGCGCAGAAAAACAGGTAAAAATAACCGCGTTCCTGCTTGGAGTTCCTGATTGTCCATATTGCCGCCGTAGCGCTCTGGAGGAATAGAAGAACGGTTGATTTCGGCATTGGCGACGCCGATAATTCCAAAAAAAGGACGCAGGGGAATCCCAAGGCGGCTACCTGGGGGAAATTCCGCAGTTTTTTGCTGTAAATCTAGCGGAATAAACCGCAATTTAGGTTCGGAAAAATAGTCAGGTAATGCTCCCCATCCGGCACGAATTGCATTAAATCCTACTGGCCAACTTGGGTAAACATCCTCAATGTGAATTTCTAAAACGTCTCCCGGTTCGGCATTGTTAACATAAATCGGGCCTGTCAGCAAGTGGGGCCCGGGGCCAACTTTGCGGTGGGGAGGCAAATTCTGACAAATATCTAAAAATTCCGGCGTCAGAAATTCGGGCGGGGCCTTGTCAGCAACATAATATCCTGAATAGGTTTCGATATCTATGCGATCGCCCGAATCGACGATTAAAGCAGGTTCAATATTTGGAGAGAAACCGCCCAAGTGTACGGTGTTGCAGTTAGCTTTGAGGAGGTGGCGAGTCATGGGATTTTAGATTTTAGATTTTAGATTGAAGGAAGGGTGTTAAGAATGTTATATCGCAAGTCTCAAGCATTTTTGATAAAGATTTTTTTTTAATGAACCGCAGAGGGCGCAGAGGGCGCAGAGAAAGAGAATGGAGAGATAAGAAGATATCAAAAAAGGGTTGAGGTTTCTTATGTCTGAGATATTATACTAATTTCTTAACTTTTTGATAACCTTGGTAGTTTAAAATTTCGAGTCGAGAATCTAAAATCAATTGCTGTTTTTTCTGCTTACTAATGACTTATGGCTAATGAATTATGTTGACACCATTGCCAGATCAATTAGAAAATTCTAGAGATTTGCCCCGCAATCCCTGGTTTGTTGCCGTCCTCTTTCTGATTGTCCTATTGCTAGGTTTCATTATGCAATCTTACCTCAACCAACCTCAGCTTTTAACCGATCCGTTTCTGCAACTCCCAACAGCAAACTCGGTGCGAGTTGTCTGGTTTACCGAGTTTGCCGGTACTCGCAACACGGTTGCTTACGGCGAAAATTTGAGTTTAATTGCGGCTGCAAATACTACCAAGCTAAGCCGCACTCGCGAAGACAAAGACTCTCACATTTCCGAGGAAATCAAACAAAGCATAATTGACAGCAATCCAATTGTCCGCGACATCTGGCGGCACGAAGCAGAAGTCCCCAACTTAAGGCCCGGTGTTCGCATTCCTTATCGAGTCACTAGCGAAAGGAAAGACGGCGCATCTGTCAGCAGCAAAGTTTTCACTCTTTCTCCGACACCAGCAGCAGGAATTGCACTCAAAATTCTCCTCACTTCCGACCATCAATTGATGCCTATGACAGCAGCAAATCTCCAGAAAGTAGCCGAAACAATTGGGAGAGTTGACGCGGTTTTTATGGCAGGGGATTTAATTAATATACCCGATCGCGCTTCTGAATGGTTTGACGACTACCAAGGCCGCGCCTTCTTTCCCGCGCTGCAAGGTCGCGCATTTTCCGAACTCGACAAAAACGGCATCAAAACCGTTTACAGCGGCGGCGAACTGATCCAACACGCGCCTTTATTTCCCGCCATTGGCAATCACGAAATCATGGGTAGGTATTCAAATAGCAGCACACTCTACGAGCAGTTTCACGATCCTTTTCCCCGCGCCGCTGCCGAGAAAATATACGCTCAACGTGCTGCATCTTTGAATCCCAATAATGACCCTTCAGTGCGCGAAATATGGCTGAAAAACAATACTTTTAATAGCGATACCTATGACGAAATTTTTAATTTAAATGGTAACAAAAAATACTATGCGGTGACTTTTGGGGACGTGCGGTTAGTCACTTTGTATGTTACGAATATCTGGCGGACTCCGAATTTAGATCCGGGTGCCAGAGGCAGGTATCGCGAACGGGACGAAGATTTTAATAATCCCGAAAAGTGGGGATACGGACAGCATATTTTTGAGCCGATTGTCAAGGGCAGCGCTCAATATACTTGGCTGCAACAAGAGTTAAAGAGTGCGGAATTCCAGCAGGCAAAATATAAAATTGTGATGTTTCACCACCCGCCGCATTCTCTAGGCGACAATATTGTACCTGCTTATACTGACCCAGTGCAAATAGTCGATCGCGCTGAGAATGGCGAGATTAAAATGGTGCGTTACGAGTATCCGAAACAGCAAGATTATCTGATTCGAGATGTAGTGCCACTGCTAGAAACAGCGGGGGTGCAGTTGGTATTTTACGGACATTCCCACTTGTGGAATCGATTTGTCAGTTCCAGCGGAATGCACTTTTTGGAGACTTCTAATGTTGGCAACAGTTACGGTGCTTTTGCGGGGGAAAAGCGCCGATTTGTGCCGCCGGCATATCGGGAAGATTACAGCGCAATTGGAGATCCAAACGGATTGGAACCTGTGGTGCCGACTGTTGCGCCTTTGTTGGCAGAAGACGGGCGGCCGCTGCCGTATATTGATAGCAACGATATTACGGCTTTTACTATTTTTGATACGGGGGAGGGTACGGTTAGCAGTTACTATTTTGATACGCGGAAACCGGAATCGGAAGTGGTGAAGTTTGATGAGTTTAAGTTAAGAAATTCGTAAATTGATTTAGTAGGGACAGGGCAGTGTTCAAAGCGTCTCAACTTAAGACTAAAACCCTCTATTTCTCTCGTTTATATCCAAGTCTCGATCCCCCTGAATCCCTCTTAAGAAGGGGGACTTTGAAGACTCCAGTCCCCCCCTTGTTAAGGAGGGTTAGGCAGGGTGGATTAATTGTCACAGGATAAAGGTATCGTAGAAGAGGCGATCGGGTATTTGGAACTTGTAAGGCTATCAAGTCATGGAGTGCATCAACAATGAATTTAATTGAAGCAATTAAATCTGTTCCCGACCATCGACAACCGAGAGGAATCAGACATCCTTTATGGCTGATACTAACAATAATTTTATTAGGCAGTTGTACGGGATATTGGGGCTATAAGCCCTTGGTTGATTTTACCACAAATCATCGAGCCACCCAGAAGTGTTGAAAGTGAATAAATAAGTAATAAAAATTGCCCAAAATCTGTTAAAATTGGGCTAAAAATGAAAAAATATCTATTAATAATGATTGTAAATCACTTTCCCAAGATTGTTAAATATCTCCTCAAAGGGCTAGCAAAAAATAATTATCCAGTTTTGAATAGCCGCCTTTTTGTCGAGTGTTATTTAGCTTATGTCCTGGATAATAGCTTAACTCGTCAAGCGCGATTTGTTTAAACGAATAAACCCTACAGGATTTGAGGTTGATATTTCAACATTTTCCCTCTACTCGCCTTGAGTTTTTCTATTTCTTGTTCTAGCTCTAAAATTCTGGAGTTTAGTTTAATTGTGACGCTCGCCTGAAAGACAATGATTTCCACCAGTTGTTCCGGAGCCAACCGTATCAGGATTTCACGGTCTAGTTCAAGAGGGAGGTTTTTTTGCATTATTGTAATATTCCGCCGAGAATGTCACACTTGTCAATACCCTCTGACCTGAATCCTTACACCGAATGTCTATGAGCCAATCTACGCAATTCAACAGAGAATGGCTGTTAAAGGCATCTTAAATTAGTGGGATTTGTCAGCAGAAAGAGCAGCCTGAACATCTTGATAAACAGAGCGTAAATGCTGGAGTAACTCTTGTTGGGACAACTCATGAATCTGAAGCTCTCTGATCAAGAACGCCAGCCTTTGTAAGGCACCATTGTGAATTTCTGCCTCCAGCAGGTCTATTAACTGTTGCTGTGTTAGCAGTTGTTGTTCCAAACAACGCATTCGTCGCCACCAACAAAGTCCATGATAGACAACGCACGCAATTAATCCCGCTGTACCAAACATAATTAGGCTGGACACAAGAGTTATCTTATCCATTAGTCTTCCTCCTTCCCTGCTTCATCAAAAAAAAGGTGAAGTCTAACCAGACTTCACCTGGCTTAAATTAGGAATTGCTAAGTCAGCCTTATTAACTTTTCCGGAGTGCTTCTTCTAGAACTGACTAGGTATTATACCTAACAATTCCATCAGCGCTTAAAGCCAAAATTGATGGGGTTTAACAGTGGCTTCGGAATCAGGCATGGGGTTTTTATACCGCACCGCCGATTTCAGGTACCCCAAAAATTTTCGCTCTATGTGGCGCGAAGCTACAAATTAGCAATTGCAGCATTTAACGCCAGAAGTTGTTCATCTGTTTTATCCAGCCTGCTTCTTGTCCGGGTTGTCTGGTCGGCGAAGGACAAATAGTCTTTTAAGGCTTGTTGTTGCACGGCTTGCAGTTCGGGTGTAGGTAGAGGTTTACGCAATTCATTGGGAATAGCGTCGTTAAAGAGATGGCTCACCAGTTGAGAGTACAATCTAAGTTCAGAGTTCCTGACGTTATCTAATTCCTGCTTTCCTCTAGCTGTACTGTAGTTGTAAAGTTCTGCTTCCATACCTTTGGTTTGAATATCGATGGTGCCAGAACGCCAGAAGTTATAAGCTCCTAGTTTCGCTTTGTCTGTGCGATATCCAATCACATGATTTGGAGCATCGCCGGCGAGTAGCAAAGCGCCCAACAAATCTAAGATCAGTTCATCTGTCGTATGAAGAATGTAAGGGCGACCGGACGCATTTGGTTGGCGCAGGATTTGGGCAATATCCAAGCGCGTCTTTAAATGTGAAAATGCCCGTTGGGTACGCCATCTATTATCTCCACTAGCGAGGGTAAGTAACAAGGGAACAACATCTACGCTAGAGCAAAGTTGTGTCCGTTCTGTTCCTGGGGTGGAAACCCACTGTTTAGTTGGGTCTTTGATGTAAAGAGGAACGTTAATTGATTCTTCATAAACACCAGCACTTTTACCGCGCAACCCGTGAGAACCGCCATACTCGCCGTGGTCTGAGGTAAACACGACGATCGTATTTTGGGCAAATGGGGATTTTTCTAACATATCAAGTGCTTTCCCGATTTCAGCGTCCACAAATTGTTGGAATAGTAGGTATGAATCCAACAGTTTCAGCCAGGGTTCTCCGAATTTTGGCGGTAAGTAGCCAGCCCCTAAGTTTCCTGCTCGGCGGAATGCTTCTTGCAAGCGGGGCTTTTTCGCTAAGCCGATGGGGTTTTCAAAGTTGGGAATTCTATCTTTGAAGACACTTGGCGGGTTGCTTTCTGCGGGTATGTCCTTCGTCCCTTGGGGGTACCAAGAAATGTCATGGGGGTTGATTAAGCTGATGGTCGTACACCAAGGAGTATTTTTGGCATTGTTGGAATTGAGCCACTCGGCGAACTGTGCGGTGGCTTGAATCCCTTGAGGAGGCGTACCGCCTTTGACAATATAAGGGTCTACTTCTAAACCTTCTCCGGGATTACCATTGGGGGAAGGATAAGTTCCTCCACTAAATCCGTAGGGTTCCAGGGAATTTCCGGTGGATAAATGCCATTTACCGAACCACCACGTACTGTAACCAAAGTTGTCTCGCAATAGTTTTCCCCAGGTAGGAAAGCCAGGATTAAGACTTGGCGCTGGCGCTGGAAAGAGTATGCTACTACTCTCACCACCCTCATTCAAATGCGTATCCATCACAAATGTTTGCTGGGAGTATAAACCTGTCACCAATGTGCCGCGAGCCGCCGTGCAGGCTGTTGCTGCTGTATAGTACCGCGTGAAGTTGACTGAACTCTTTCGCAATTTCGCGATCGCGGGTAGATATTTGTCGAGAGTGGCTTGTGCTGGAAACCATTGGGGAGTGCGTAGTTGGTCTACGACAATCACAAGGATATTGGGCTTTTTATATCCCGATGTTTGTGCAATTGCCGGAGTGTCTGATTTATTCAGAAGCTGAGATCCAAGTAGCGCAGCTCCTGTCAAACCTGTTGCTGATAGAAATGTTCGTCTTTTCATCTTCTTGATTTAATTTTACAAAACATAAGAATTTTGTCCGGTGAAGTCTAATCAGACTTTACCCTGGCTAGGCATTAGTAATTGCTTTGTCAGCCGTGTTAGCTTTTTAAGAGCGCGTCTTCTAGAATTGTCCAGGTATTATTGCCAACAATGCCATCAGCACTTAAATAGAAATCGGATTGAAATTGTTTCACTCGCGTCGCGGTTGTATTGCCAAAGTTGCCATCTACAGCAATCGTTGTTGTCCCTGATTTCCCTTGTCTTTTGGCTTGATTGAGCCGCGCCTGTAGATATTTCACTTCCGAAGGATTGTTGCTAGAGCTTTGGCTCAAGGTGGAGTGCTGCTTCTGGGAATAAGGGACAATGGCGTCGAGGTAACTCCAAGTTGGTGACGCAACTATGCCATCAACTTTTAGGCAGCAATCGGCTTGAAATTTCTTGACGTATTCTTCAGTAATATCGCCGAAGTAGCCATCAACACTAATAGAGCTGTGGTAGAAAAGATTGAGTTGTTCTTGCAGGTATTTAACGTCACTATTGTTGCTACCTTTGCTTAAGGTGTTGTAAGCTTTCATCGTTTTATTTCCTGAAATCGATGTGTGTTTTCTTTGATGATTCCAGTATCGAAAAACTAGGCAGGCAAAAGCATTGGTAGTTTCAGACAAGTTGAGTTGGTATTTTCGGTCATCAGCATGGCACTTTTCGGTAATGAGCTGATAGGGCCTCGCCTTTCCAGGATTAATTGCTAGCGGCTGGAAGCGTCTCTCGCGGGCGTAAGATCGAATTGTTGCGTCAGGTATAGGTAATGTCCCATAACTCCACCCAAGAACAGCAAGTAGAGATTCTGATTGTTGATGACCATCGCCTGCTTCTCAATGGAACGATTAGTCTGGTTGGCGATCGCTTTCCTAGGGCACAAATCCGCTCTTGCCAAACCGTCCAGGACGCTCTAACCGAAGTGAGAAAGCATTTGCCTGACCTGGCGATCGTGGATTTGTCCCTTCCAGAGATATCAGGAACGGCTGCCAATGTTGAGCAGGGATTGGGGTTGCTCAAGGTCTTGATGCAGGATTATCCCCAGCTAAACCTGATGGTGCAAAGCAGTAACGTCAAGGCATTGGTTCGCATCATACCGGAAATTGACAATCATCAGGGAGGATTTACGATCGCAGACAAAAGCGTGCCAATAGATACCTTCCTGACCCGGATGGAGTGGGCTATGCAAGGGTTAACCCATACCAAAGACCTGCAAACCGACTTGGAAGTGAAACCCGAATGGTTGGAGGTAATGCGACTCGCTTTTGAGGAGGGACTTCAGGATAAAGCGATCGCCCAAACTATGCACAAGTCCGAACGGATGATTCGCCACTATTGGTCTAAGATTCAGGATGCACTGTCAATCTACCCGGAAGAAGGTAAAAATATGCGGGCACAAACCCAAATTCGTGCCCGTAAAATTGGATTAATTGATTAAACAAGCAATGTCTACGGTTAATGAGCCATACAATATTTTAATTTTAAAGCGCCGAGTCGTGCTGGCCATGTTGAGTTTGGCGACGATTGGCGCAACTATTGCTACATTTCTGCACCGACTGCAACCACACCCTCGTACCATTTATCTAATTACACCTCCGTTGTTGGCGATCGCCTGCCTGCTTTTACTGATTCGTCTCTACAAAAAACCAGAGAGCTTGCAACAAGTGATAAATCTGGCTTTATTAGCAGGGGTACTGTTCGTAGTGGTTCCCAGTTGGTTATATACCCTACAAGCGATCGTCTCATCGGACACCACCCTCGTAGGTAGTCTGCCCCCCGTAACACCAGCGTTGTTCGTGTTGACACTGGTGATGCTGATCGCCCTGCGTCGCCGCCAGCAATTGGTTATTGCAACTCTCATCGCTTGGATTGCGATCGCTGCCCCAATTCTCACCTATTTGCTGCTGCACCCGTCAGAACTTCGCACTTCGCGAGGATTGGATTTATTCATTTCCCTCGGCCCAACAATGGGGATACAAATTCTCCTCATTCTGTTTTATAACCGCGTCCAAGATATCGTCGAGGGCTTATATACCGAGCGTCTCCATTACTATGCTCAAATTGTCGAGCGACAGGCGATTCGTCAGCAGGCAATGGAACAAGCATTCACGCAAATCCACAATGGCCCTTTGCAAACCTTAGCTCTCCTCCTGCGGGATATGCAGCAAGAACAGATGCCATCTCAACAATTGTTCCAACGCTTGCATAGCCTGAATGCAGAGATCCGGGCAGTGGGGCGCAGTCTCACCGATGAAGCGGATTCAGAGCAACACTCCGCAGCCGTTTTAACCAGCCTAGAACCCCCTAATTCCGAACAAATTCTCCGTCTGGGGGAAGGCACTTGTATCGATCTCAACCGCCCCCTGCATAATTTATTGTATGAAGTTTATGCCATTACTTTGAAGCGCAATTTGCCTTATTTCCAGACCATTCAAGTCAAAGTGCGGAATTTCGCCCCCATCGAGCAAACTAACCTCACCTTGGAGAGAAAGCGGGATTTCTGTTTGTGGTTAGAGGAAGCTTTATGTAACGTGGGGAAACACGCTCTTGGAACAACTCGAATTGTCGTGACGGGAGAACATCAGCAGGGGCAATATGTTCTCAAGGTGCAAGACAATGGCCCTGGACTTAAACCCGAACAAGGACAACAGGGAACAAAACACTCTCAAATTTTGGCTCAACGATTGGGGGGACAGTTTCGACGAGAATCTTTGCCCAAGGGAGGGGTGATGTGCGAACTTTCTTGGTTAGTGAAGCCATAGCTATTGTTGAATTGGATTGGGTTTTACTTCTGGCCCAAGTTAGGGGAGACTGTCCTGTTCTTAACAATGGGGCAAGATGTAAGATTAAACCTTCTCTTTCGCAGGCGGAACCAAACCGGTTTTATTCAAACCCGCATCAATCTGCCTGAGCAATTTAAAATCGTCTTCGGGTAAGGAATTAACAGGCGAGTGTTTTTCCAGAAACGAGAATGCTTGCCTAAATTCACGCGGCCGGGAGTCGATCGCACTATCGAAATGACAAGGTACAATCTTTTGAAAGTCCCAACTCGCCACTTTATCCACCCAATCGAGAGTTTCCCTCGGGGCGCGGTTGAGAATCAATGTCTGCAAAATCGGCGCTACAAACAACCGCCCTCCTCCCCGCAAAGCCTCAAACGATCGCACCCAATCTGTTTTCCACTTGAACGGATACAACCCGAAATAAGCTTTCCTAGAGCGTTCTGGCGCGAGGCGCGCGCTGGCAAATACCTCCGACCACGGCGGCACTTCCAGCACGCTGGGGCTAAAATACATGGCAAATAAGGCGATTCTCTGCCACCCTTTGCGCCGATTTTCGTGGGTGTCTGCCACTGTGTCCGAGGCGCTGTCTTTGGCGTGAAACAGCAGCGGGTACGAGTCGAGTTGGACGATCGCCGGCGGATTTTCGGGAATGGAAACCACGGAATCTGTTAACATCAGCGTGCGCGATCGCCTGTGAAATAACGCAACTTCAGCAAATCTGCCCAAACCGAGGTCGAGGGGGCCGAGAATTGCCCAGTCAAATTGATCGGCTAACGGCGTGTTGCTGCTGTCAAAGGGCAGTACAGACGTGCGTTTCGCCGGCAAACCCAGCCAACTCAGCGGCAAATTCACCGGGAAACTCCACTGCTGCGGGGCCACAAACACCTGCGCTTCGGGAAAACACCTCGCAAAGGGGCCGACAAAAACTTTGTGCTCGATGCCGGAAACCGTTGTCAGCAGGATGTACTTCACCTCGCCGTGCTCTGCTACTAACTCTTTTACCAAGCGGATGCACTCAGGAGTCGGTGCAACGGGGGCGTAGACGAGAAGGCCTTCGGGTTCTAGTTTAATTACTGTCATCCGAATCGGGACGACAACGTAAAAAATGCCTTGTAGCTGGTCAAAAGTCCAGATTGTGTCCTTGACTATTTCTTTGCGGATGGTGCGCCGCTTGCTGTAGGGATAGAGGGGGACGACCGGCCAAAAGGCCCAAGAATAGTCCCGAGAATCAATCTGTGCTGATGTTGGTATGCCTTCGCCCTCTGCCACTGGTGCGACTCCTTGCCGATTTTTTTGTACGTGCGTGCGATCGAACTGTTTTTATTTTATTTCACTCCTGTTGCGCGGATTCGAGGAGTTGAAAAGGGGTTATGGGCGATTCCCTAGGGGATAGCTGCGCTTCACGGGCTTTTGGAACACTCAAGCAAGAATTACGCCTGGGTGCGAGAACTATTAAACCAATTGTTCAGGATCGATGCCTAGTTCCCGCAACCGCGTCGCTAGTCTTTCCTCTCGCTGTTGAGATTCTGTCAGTTGCTGTTGAGATGCTATGAGTTGCTGTTGAGATTCTATCAATTGCCGTTCCGCCGCCGTTGCTCTTTCACCCGGACTCAAAATCAACCCTCCTTGGGCCGTAAACCACCGCAACCACAACCGATTCATACTCTTATAACTGCCTTGCCACCAACCTAAACTCAACTGCAATTCAGGAATAAATAACCGCCCATCAATTAATTCTGCAGGTTCATAGTGACCTCCTACAAGATGAAAAGCTTGCAATTCATCCGTGTAGCGACTGAACACAAAATAGTAAGGAATCCGCAAAATTTGTTCATAAACTTGCCACTTAGTCGGCGGTTCCCCAGCTTGCTTAACAGTCCGCCCTAAATCTTCATCTTCAGTTCCCGGCGATAGCAATTCCACCACCACAAACGGATTTACCCGTTCTTGCCAAACTACATAACTCAAACGCATATCGCGCCCTTGATAAAGCCTTGGCACACCCACCGCAGCAAACCAATCCGGGCGTTTATGCCAGCGCGGTTGTGTTGCATCGTAATACAAATTTAGGTCACTCGCTGTAAAGACTTGTTCCGCATCCCATCCCGGCGGCAAAAACGTGAATTCCAAGAGTTGCGGCTGATCTAAATGAAATGTATCTGGCAAACCGGGCTCCTTTGGGTCTTCGCTAGGTAAATCATACATTGTTGGCAAACTCTGCCGGGGGTCTAAAGGCGGTTCAGCTTGAGCAGGCGGGTAAGTCGGGAATGTCATAATGAATTCTGAGGTTGCTTATCCTGATATGATTATAGCCTTGTGAGAATGTCTGGCATTTCCAAAGAATTCCCATTAACTCTCAATCTCAAATCTCAAATCAAAACTCCTAAATCGATATGACTCAAAACTACCGCATCACTCTTTTACCAGGAGACGGCATCGGCCCTGAAATTATCGCTGTGGCGGTAGATGTCCTGAAACTTGTCGGCCAACAATTGGACATCGGCTTTGAATTTCAAGAAGCTTTAATGGGCGGCGCTGCTATTGACGCAACAGGCAATCCGCTACCCGAAGAAACACTGGAAAAATGCCGCAACTGCGATGCAGTATTGTTAGCAGCAATTGGCGGTTACAAGTGGGATAATTTGCCCCGCGAACAGCGCCCGGAAACTGGATTATTAGGACTGCGCGCCGGATTGGGATTGTTTGCAAATTTGCGTCCGGCGACTATTTTACCGCAATTGGTTGATGCTTCTAGTTTGAAACGGGAAGTTGTTGAAGGCGTGGATATTATGGTCATCCGCGAACTCACAGGCGGCATTTATTTCGGTAAGCCGAAAGGTATTTTTGAGACGGAAACAGGCGAAAAACGCGGTGTCAATACGATGGCTTACACCGAGTCGGAAATTGACAGAATCGGGCGAGTGGCTTTTGAGACGGCCAGGAAGCGCGGGAAAAGGCTGTGTTCCGTTGATAAAGCGAATGTTTTGGATGTTTCGCAACTGTGGCGCGATCGTATTATTGCCCTTTCTTCAGAATACCCTGATGTCGAACTTTCTCACCTCTACGTTGACAACGCAGCCATGCAGTTAATTCGCTGGCCGAAACAGTTCGATACAATTGTCACAGGTAATTTATTCGGCGACATTCTTTCCGATGCGGCGGCGATGCTAACTGGTAGTATTGGGATGCTGCCTTCTGCTAGTTTGGGAGCAAGCGGGCCGGGAGTTTTTGAACCCGTGCACGGTTCCGCACCCGACATCGCCGGACAAGATAAAGCAAATCCCATCGCCCAAGTTTTGAGTGCGGCAATGATGCTACGTTACGCCTTAAATCAGCCGGAAGCTGCTAATAAAATTGAGCAAGCAGTGGTCGAAGTTTTGGATCGAGGTTATCGCACTGGTGATATCATGTCGGAAGGCATGAAACTCGTCGGCTGTCGGGCAATGGGCAAGGCTTTAATTGAAGTTTTGCAAGGTTGATCTATTTACCTTTACTCGTTCCCAGGCTCTGCCTGGTAACGCATTTCAGGAGGCTCTGCCTCCATTAAAACAAAGCAAACAAGACATCAAGTTGGAGGCAGAGCCTCCGGATATTAATTACCAGGCAGAGCCTGGTAACTAGATTTTTTTTACTTTAATGTTCCGCTTTCAAAAGATGGAATTGCTCGGTATCGATGCGATTTGCTTGATACAAAGTTTGAGCAATTTCCGAAAGCGCTAACACAGAATGTGCGCGATAACCGTTGGCTTTCATCTTATCTTTAACTCCCTGTTCGTGGTCGATTAATACCACGATATCTTCCACATTCAACCCAGCCGATTTTAACTTGCCTGCGCCTTCCATCACGCTTTTGCCACTAATCAAAATATCATCGACTACCACAATCGTTTCTCCTGCCTGAAAATGCCCCTCAATTAATTTGCCCGCACCGTAAGTTTTCACCTCCTTGCGCGGGAAAATCATCGGGCGTTCCATCCGCAATGCTAAACCGGTTGCTGTGGGTAAAGAACCGTAGGGAATTCCCGCAATGCGATCGAATTTTAAATCCTTGAGAATGTCTGCATAAGCGCTGACAATTTGATGGAAAATTTGCGGAATAGAAATTATTTTCCGCAAGTCGATGTAATATGGAAATACGGCCCCCGATGCTTGTACGTGGTCGCCAAAAACTACGCAGCCAATGTCATAAAGTTGCAAGATTAAATCGCGGTGAGGTTCCGGTTGCAAAAAACAAACATCGGGCAGCCACAGTTCGCAAGTGGGGCTACCTTCGATCGCCTTTAGCCTCTGTTGATTAATATTATCCCGCAATTTCTCAATTTCTCGGCGCGGCTCTTTCTGCGCTAATAAACTCGGGGGGACTGGCAGCAATAAACCTTCACCATTCTTGCTTAAACCGGCCGCCAGCAGTTGTGCGAGGTCGTTTCCTTCTGCGAGGTCAATTTCTTCGGCGATGTCTCCTTCGACTAAAATTAGGCGTTCAGGAGCAGCTTGGCGGATGCGCGCTAACATATCCGGCATTAGTCCTACTTCTAAACCGAGTTTTTCGGGAGTTCCCCAAGTTTGAGAGAGTCGGACTAATTGCAAGTACAAAGGGTTTTCTGGCGTCGGGTATTCTTGCACAGCCTCCGCTGAGGGGTTGGCGGTGGCACAGAGTACAAAAACAGTTTTTCCGGCGTATAACAAAAAAGGCGCTACTTGGTCGAATCCGGCATAGGGACTTAAGGTAATAGCGTCAACTCGCCAGTCTTGAAATACAATTTTGGCAAACACTGTGCTGGTATTTAAATCGCAGTGTTTGGCATCTAAAATTACTGGCAGGTGAGGGGGAATAATGTTTAAAATTTCTTGCAGCAATGCCCAACCGGGAATACCTAGAGATTGGTAAAAACCGAGGGTGATTTTGCAGGCACAAATTAAATCGGCTGTTTGGTCGATCGCACTTTTTAGCTTTGCCAACAAATCAGTTACAAAACTTTGAGTTTCCTCCCCAGTCATCGAAACCAGCGGGGCCAAGGTTTCCGGGTCTGGATCGAGGGCTAAATACAGCAAACTTTGATTTTTTTCAACAGCCGCTAACAGTTTATCGAAAAAGTCGGTGCGATCCGTCATAGTGTGTTAGGAAGGTAAGGGGAAATTAAAAAATTGCAGATCAAAGTGGGATTGGTGTTGTGCCGGAAGAAACCGATCCCCGTTGAAATTGAAATTAAGAATCTTCTAAGATTGTAGAATGTAAAGAGCAGGAAATTTGTAACTTTGCGAGCAGTTTCATGGGGAATGATTTTCGGGTTGGCTACACCGGTGATTGCACCTAAGCCCCAGCAAGTCAATTAGTTGCGGTAAACTAACCAGTGTCCGGGCGGCGATTTGATCGGCATTCCCTGCCGCACGCGAGTTTAGCAAATGCCAATTTGCAAGGGGCAGATTTGAGAGAAGCAAATTTTAGAGAAGCTAATTTATCGGGGGCAAATTTGAGCGGGGCTTGTTTGTGGCAAGCTAATTTACAAGGTGCTAATTTGACTCAAGTTAATTTAACCAGAGTTCGTTTAACGGGGTTAATTTAAAAAATACTACCGTTGCAGGTGTTATTTCGGTTGAGGGTAGTATTAAATAGAAGCAGAAGTTAAAGCAATGCCCGCCTTATCATAGGGATAGTAATAAATGATCGCTTCGATAGACTTTAGGATTTGGGACGAGTTGCTGCAACGCTACGTTGACGATTTCGGCCGCGTCAATTATCGGGGCTGGAAAGCTGAGGGGGCGGATGTTTTGAGGGCGTGGCTGGAAAGTTTGGCGGATTTGGATTTGGCGGATTGTACTGATGCGGATGCGCGGCTGGCGTTGTGGCTGAATGCGTACAATGCGATCGCAATTTCTCAAGTTCTGGAAGTATATCCGATCGCGTCGATCCGTCCCAAAGTTTTGGGAATTCCTAACTGGCTGAGTTTTTTGGATTTTTTCACTCGTTCAAATACGATTATTGGCGGCAAAAAGTACAGTCTCAATCAAATCGAACACGCAATTTTGCGGCCGGAATTTGCGGAACCGCGCATCCATTTTGCATTAGTTTGCGCTTCAGTCGGATGCCCGCTGCTGCGCCGCGGGGCTTATTTCCCGGAGTCGGTACGGACTCAACTAGAAGCGGATGCGAGCCGTTTTATTCACAATCCTGATAAGGTGCGATATGATGCCGAGAAAAAGACGCTTTATTTGAGCAAGATTTTTAAGTGGTACGAGGAGGATTTTGTAAAGGCGGCGGGTTCGGTGGCTGAGTATGTGGGCGGTTATTTGGGGCCGGAGGCGGCTGTCGGCGATGGATGGGCGATCGTTTTTTTGCCCTATGACTGGAATTTGAATCGGGTTGAAGGATAAAATTTGCGCCTATGGGTAGGTGTTTTTTTGAGGGGGTAATTTCTTTCGGCTGTATCAGTTGCGTAGTATGGGTTTAAGGCTCTTTATGAAAACTCCGACCCAAATGCTGTATTGCTTGCTGTGAAAGGTTTTGAGGTTTGTTGAAAATTTTGCCTCTTAACAGGTCGGTATTGAAATGGTACTTTTAGTACAGACGCAAACGAACCTTGAAAACTAAATACAGTAAGAGTTTCAGAAACCTACTGTGGCAATAAACCTAAATCCCTATCAGGGATTGAAACGCGGAAACAGAATGCGCTTAAACTAATTAGCACTGCGTTGCAATTAACCTAACTCCCTATCAGGGATTGAAACTTTGGAATATCCGAGGCTGCTGTCTCTCGGTGGTTTAAGTTGCAATTAGCCTAACTCCCTATCAGGGATTGAAACAATTTGCCCAGTAAATTTGATACGTCGTACTGTTGTTGCAATCAACCTAAATCCCTATCAGGGATTGAAACCTGAGCGACAAACCCTATTTTATTTGCCAAGTTTTCTGTTGCAATCAACCTAAATCCCTATCAGGGATTGAAACCTTCATGAACATATTAATAAGTTCATCAAGCGTGAGTTGTGTTGCAATCAACCTAAATCCCTATCAGGGATTGAAACTTATGAAGTAGTTGTGTATGTACAACCGTTCAATTATGTTGCAATCAACCTAAATCCCTATCAGGGATTGAAAATCTATATAATTAAAACAAGGAATGCGCGCGCGTGTTGCAGTCAACCTAAATCCCTATCAGGGATGAAAACATAGCCTTAATCAAGTTGAGGGTGGAGATTTTCACTAATCGGTAGGTGGTTAGATGAATGCTAACCAATTAGCTATTGATCCGCCCTTAAACCTCTCCACTCAAAATCTGTTGAACCGTCAAACTTAGCTGTGGAAACATCGGAGATACGATCGCCCCTCCATCCCGAAATACCCCAACCTCAACATATTGCCCATCCTCAAGCCGCAAAACCGTCACAACTTGTTCAATTGGATCGATAACCCAATACTCTGCAATGCCCCGCGCTGCGTACTGAGCTCGTTTGCGTTGGCGAAGCCCTCGAAGAGGATCGTAATCCCGATCGCTGCCCACTCTACCCCGACTGACTACCTCCACAACAAACCGAGGAGGCAACATATCGAAAGTGATAGTTAGCCTGTTTGCTGTCAGCGGAATGTGTTCAGGTTCCAGAATTATCAAATCGGGGTAGCGGTTGGCGGCATCTCCCGATCGCAAAACGGCAACTTGAACCTCGCAATTATGTGTTTTAATCAGTCTAAGTGGCACTAGCCCGCTGCTAGCCAGATAGAAAAATAGATAGTTAGCAATGAAATTATTAGGTTCAGATTCTGGCGGCAAAGCGATCAACTCCCCATCAATTAACTCATAGCGTTGATCCGTATCATTTGAGTAATTAAGGTACTCGTCAAAAGTTAATTTTTTAGATTGAGCTTGTACCATAAAATTACCTTCCTTAATTTATTCGTCCCTTGCTGCTGAGAGTTTGTTTGTATAGAAACGGTTTCAACCGCCGAAGGATCTCAATCAAATCTGCTGTGCAAGTTCAGCAGGTGTCCCAGCCTCCATCGACAATCAACCCACAAGTGACATATTAAAAACTATCACAGTTCAAATCCTCTGGAATATAAACAATGATTTCAGATAAATTTCGACGGGAGTTGCGCGAACAAGCCAAACTCTGGCAAGCAGAAGGACTCATCGATACTTCATTCTACCAACAACTTTCGGAACGCTACCAATTCAACACACTCGAAACTGCCTCCCGCAACCGCTTCCTCAGCATTCTCATCAGTCTCGGCGGCATTCTCCTCGGTATAGGAGTCATCACCTTTGTAGCCGCAAACTGGCAAGTTTGGTCGCGAGAAGTGAGAGTTGGGCTGCTGCTAAGTCTTTTCGTAGCAGTCAATGCGGCGGGTTTCTATCTGTGGCGCATTCCCCCATCCCGAAGCAAAAACTCCAATCTCAATTTGCCCCTAACAATAGGGCGAAACAAACTCCTAGGTGAAGGATTGTTGCTGTTAGGAGCTCTGATTTTAGGAGCAAATATGGCTTTGATGGCACAAATGTTTCACATTGGCGGTTCTTCCTACGGACTTTACCTCACTTGGGGAATCGGCGTGCTCGCAATGGCTTACAGTTTACGGTTGACTTCGTTGGGCGTTTTGTCCGCACTTTTAGTCGGTTTAGGCTATTGGCTTGCCGTGTTAGATTGGTCTTCCAAAGTCGAGTTTTCTTGGCTAGAAGTTTTGGTGCGGCAAATGCCGATCGCAGCCAGTATAATGTTTGTGCCGCTGGCTTATTGGTGTCGATCGCGTGCTATTTTTGCCATAAGTGCGATCGCGATAATTTTTTCCCTACAAGTTTCTATCGTCCAAGGGTTAAATCCAACCTGGGGTGCAGCAATTTTTTGCGCCCTACCGCCCGCTTTGCTGTGGGGATACGACGATGCAATGTGGCCGAAGGTAAACAGCAGGCTGTTTCAACCTACCGCCCGCAGTTTAGCACTGCTGTTTCTCGCCGGTGTATTTTATGTTCTTTGTTTCTACGGGTTTTGGCAAGATTCGCCGACTCCTGCGCCAACTGAGCTCGATTGGGTTTTGCTGGCAAATGTGGCTGTTTTGGGCGGTTTCACAGTGTTTGAGTGGCTGCGTTTGGGACGTTTGGAACTGCGGCGACCAAAACAAAAAGCAGTGGATTTGACTACAAGTGCGATCGGCATTTTCATCCTCGCCAGCGCCTTAATACCGCTTTTTCACCTCAATTTTACTCCCATTCCTCCATTAGCGACCTTTCTGTTCAATGTTTTATCATTTCTGCTTGCTGTCGGCTTAATCCGAGAAGGTTTAGCATTAGGAAACCGCAAGACTTTTTGGGGAGGCATGGTATTAATCACCCTGCAAATTCTCAGCCGAGTATTTGAATATAACACAGGATTGTTGCTCAAATCTTTTGTCTTTGTTTTGTGCGGAATTGGCGTAATTGCTGCGGGTTTGTGGTTCGAGCGCCACTTCGCAAAAATCCCCGATGAATAGAAATTATTCATCTCTCTCTTCTCTAACTCAGCGCCCTCTGCGTTCTCTGCGGTTTGATCGTTCCGAAACAACCGTAAACAATATAACCCATACCTAATATGAACACAAACAACATTGACTTATTAGTTGAAAATCCAGATACAACAAATGCGTTTCAGCTTCCCCCGGAAGCAAAACGCCTTCCCGCGTGGCGGCTGTGGGTTCCTTTACTCTTGCAAATCGGACTAATTGCCGCCGTACCCGCCACCGCCGTTTACACTTTTATTACTGGCAAAACAGTTGTCCTGCAAACAGCACCAGTAGACCCTTACGACTTTTTGCGCGGATATTACCAAGTGTTGAGCTATGATATTTCCGATCGCACAAATCTCCAAAAACTCCCCGGCTGGAAAGATTTACCTGCCGAAAAAACACCTTGTCCGCCCGGAGTTGCTTGTCCACAAAATACGCAAAATGTCAAGCCACAAACCAGTTTTTATGTAATCTTAGAAGCGCCAAAAACCGCGACTAATCCCGGCCGGCCCCAAGCTTGGAAACCCGTCCGCGTGAGTCTAGAAAATCCCACCAATTTGCCCGCCAATCAAATCGCAATTAAGGGCAAATATAACGGTTGGCAGATGGAATACGGCTTAGAAACTTATTATATGCCAGAGGATGAAAGGGAAAAAGTCAATCAGGAGATTAGCGAAGCTCAAAGGAAGCAGCGACAATCTTTTTTGGTAGAAGTAAAGGTTGACAAAACAGGCCATGCTGTGCCTGTGAGTTTGTGGGTGCGCGATCGCAATTATCGATTTTAGCCAAAAAGGGCAAAAGGTCGATCGGTCTTTTGGTCTTGTTTTGAGTATTTTGGCTGAGGGATGGGGCGGAGGTTGGGCGATTCCCTACCGCAACGGGCTCGCAGGCGCGATCGGGATAGCTTCGCTCGCGCAGACATTTCAATTGCCGATAACCCAAGAGAATCTATTAAGATATATAAGACTTGTGCAAATCTTGCCAATTCAAGGGCGCAAGTCATGACTCTACTGGAGCTTCTCATGTTAGCCGAGCTAATCTCTGCCAGACGAATACTCAAGACCAAACTCCTCGACTTCTTAGGACTTCCCGAAAATTGCCAAGACCAAACCGATCATCTCGTCAACCGAATTGTATCCCTGCTAGAAGCAAATCCAGCCGAACAAGAAAGATTTTGGGAGACATTCAAAAGTGAATTAGCCGTCGATCCCGTTGAATTAGAAGCAATACTCAAGTGTTCGCCAGCAGAACGCCAGCAGTGGATTGAACAAGACAAACTCCCTATTTTAGAATACCGCTCTTTCCGCAAATCAGGAATCCATTTAGAATATCCCGTTCACGACAGAAGATTCATCTTAAGTCTAACGCCAACCGATATTAATAATTGGCGCAAAGAACCCAAAGGGCTGATTAAAAATAATCACCAAATACCCACCCCAATCAATACAGAAAAGCCAGAAGAAAACGAACAATCGCGATTAGCTTTTAGTTCAGCTTGGGAAAAAATCATTGCCGACTGGAAAGAACAAGGTTCGGCGGAAATTTCAGCAACCTTCCAGCTAGCTTACTGGACAGTTTGGGCGTCGCGCTGGGCCAAAGAAAATCAGCTCAACAGCTTTAAAGCAATTAAATATAAGGAAGTCTACGAAACTCACCAGCAGGAATGGTACCAGCGAAAAAATCAAGCAGTCAAGTTACTGATTGAAATGCCTTACGCCATGCTTTACTTCTACCGTCCGGCGGATGCTGACAAATTATATCTCGAACTGTGCGACGACCACCAGGAAATGATGAAAGATGGCTACTATTGGGACAAGTGGGATTTTTTCTATCAGAACCGCAAATTGGTAAATAAGTGCCGCGAATGCGTGTACTCAGAAACCAAAGATTATTACTCGCTTTACTATCTCGAAATCAAAAGCGACAAGTTTCCCGATTTTAGTTTTTCTTTCCACACGCCGTACCCAATCGGCAGAAAATTTTTGCCGCATCCAGAAACGCTGCCTTATGTAGACCACGTAGAGCAGGACGGCATTTTTCGCTTTGGCCGCCCGCTGCTGGAACAAGAGAAAGCTATTCACACAGAAAAGGATGTATTGCTCAAGTTTGAGGCGGCTTTGGCAGAAGCAAAAAAGTTTGTTTAGTTATGAGTCATGAGTCATTAGTAGACTTATTGCCGAGTTTTTTTAGTGATAGGTAAACCGCATATAAACCCAGATAAACGCGATGCTTGTCCCGATTGTTTACAAGAAAAGGCAATTGTGTCTACCAATGATTGTTGACAAATAATATCAAATTTGTTACGCTCGTAATTGTTCAAATATCTCTTCTATTTATCTGCGTGAATCAGCGTCAATTCATTGTCATCTGCAGTGAATACATTTTCTTTTTTTTCCCGCAGATGAGGGCAGATAAAAACAGATTAACGCAGATTAATTAGATCAATTCCGGTTGCACCCTCGGTGATTGTTGACGGTTGACTGGATTTGACGCCCGACGATGCTACCGGATTTGATATGACTTTTGAACTTGGATTACTTGAGTGCTGCCGCCAGCATAAAGTTTGGGTGGTTGAGTTTCTTCGGAATTGTACGATCGCAATCCCACCTCTGCCAACAAACTCCCCAATTCAGTTTCAGTCTCAAACAACCACAAAAATACAGCCAACCCTCGCCTAAATACGGGATTTGTATGCCGATGAAAATCTACCAAAATGAATAGACCACCGGGCTTGATCACGCGGTATACTTCCTGAAAGATTTGTCGCAATTGCGCCCGTTGCATTTCGTGCATCGCAACGCTGCTGTGTACTTCGGTCAAACTGACAGTCGGCAAAAGCTTCTAAATAATAATTGGCTGATGGTACATTTTTCCTTGCCCGTTGTGACCCAAACGAGGATGGCCGCCTACGCTCAAAGCAGCCAGACGCGCGATCGCAATCCTAGAGACACTGATACCGATAACTTAAATCTCTAAAAATTGTTGCCATAGTCAAAATTATGTATACCTTGCTATCGACTTAAGATATTATTAAGTTATATGATAAAGATAAGTAACAGAACTGAGACGATGGGAGAGCTGTAACCGCTATGGGTCGTGTGGGAGTATTGCTATTAAACTTGGGCGGGCCAGATCAAATCGAGGATGTCCGTCCTTTCCTGTTCAACTTGTTTGCTGACCCGGAAATCATTCGCATTCCGTTTCCGTGGATGCAAAAACCGCTCGCCTGGTTGATTTCGACCCTGCGCTTTCAAAAATCCCAGGAAAACTACCGCCAAATCGGGGGCGGCTCTCCTTTGCGGCGAATTACCGAGGAACAAGCCCTAGCCCTGCAAGAACTCTTGCAAGAAAAGGGACAGGATGCTCGAGTATACGTGGGGATGCGCTACTGGCATCCTTTTACCGAAGAGGCGATCGCCAAAATTAAGCGCGATCGCATTGAACATTTGACAATCTTGCCGCTGTATCCTCAATTTTCCATCAGCACCAGCGGTTCTAGCTTCCGGCAGCTAGAAGAAATGTGGGGCAAAGATCCTGCCCTCAAGGATATACAATATACCGCGATTCCTTCTTGGTATCAGCGGCCTGGTTACATTCAGGCAATGTCGGAACTGATAGCCCAACAACTAGACCACAATCCGAATCCCGATCGAGTTCACATCTTTTTCAGCGCCCACGGCGTCCCCCTCAGCTACGTAGAAGAGGCTGGAGACCCCTATCAGCGCGAGATTGAAGATTGCACTCGTCTGATTATGGAACATTTGAATCGATTGAACGAACACACTCTAGCTTATCAAAGTCGGGTTGGCCCAGTGGAATGGCTCAAGCCTTACACCGAAGACGCCATTACCGAATTGGCAGAGAATGGAGTCCAAGATTTGTTGGTAGTTCCAATTAGTTTTGTTTCCGAACACATCGAGACTCTGCAAGAAATTGACATGGAGTATCGAGAATTAGCAGAAGAATCGGGGATTAAAAATTTCTACCGAGTGCCCGCCCTGAATACTCATCCGGTGTTTATTGAAGCCTTGGCCGATTTAGTCATCGAGTCGATCGAATCTCCCAGCGTTAAATTCTCTGATGTTATACGCCCTTCCAAGATAGTGAAAATGTACCCTCAAGAGCAGTGGGAGTGGGGTTTGACCACGGGGGCGGAAGTCTGGAACGGTCGTGTGGCGATGATTGGTTTTGTGGCACTATTGCTGGAGTTAATTACGGGTCAGGGCCCGCTACACTCGATCGGATTGCTTTAAATTGCCAGTTGACAGTTGACAGTTGACTGTTGACTGTTGACTGTTGTTACACATGACTAATGATATCCAATCCGTTGGGATCGGAATTATTCATCTCTCTCTTCTCTTCCTCAGCGCCCTCTGCGGTCTCTGCGGTTAAATCATTCCGAAACAACCGTAAACGATATGACTAATCACCAATAACTAATCACTAATTAATCAGGATCGCGCTTGCCGCGGCGGGGATTTCCCCTATCGCCCGGTGTTCCCTGACTTTTGTACCAGCGATACCACTCTTTAGAACTGCGAATTGCCAGCCACAGCAGCATCATCGCCACTAACCCTCCCTGCCGTGGTGCGTCAAAGGCAAACAAAACCAAGGAAATGCACAGAACATCTTGGAGGAAAATCACCCAAATCGGCAAACCCCGCAGCCGGTAAAACCATCCTGCTTGTACCAGTTGCAGCACTAAAGCCAACAAACCTCCGACAATACCAATTATCCACAGCATCCAAGGGTGAGCAATAATTTCGTCGATCGAACTTACTTGAGCGATCGAAATTCCCATAATTGCTCCTACAATAGGGCTGAAAATAATTTGCACAATTTGCAGTACGCGCTGTCCTACAAAGGTTTTAGAAGCAAATAACTCTAACAGCGACCAACTCACCAAGATGGTGATAGCCACCTGGGGGGGAACCCCCGACAATAGAGGTATTTCCGACCAAAGTTTGTCAATCCGCAACAAACCAATTAACAGCAGGGGCAGGGCAATTCTCATACCCCCTGCCGCAGACCCAGAGAGTGCGGCTAGGAGTCCAACCATAATAATAATTCAGTTTCTAACGTCAGCTACAGCCTCGATCTATTTCAGAATTTAATTCCCCTGATGGCTGCCAGTGATTTGAGCGATCGAACTCAAATTGCGGCTTGAGCTTAAATATCACCCTCTATTGTAAGTGTATCTGCTTAATCGCTGCTTGGCACTGCGATATTGTCGAGCGACACAAGGCAGTTTGTGAAGAGTTGACCCTTGACAGTTGACAGCATTCAACCAGGATTGTGATTAAATTAGCTTAAGCACTCGAAGCCTTCTTCTCTCTGACAACAGTCAACACTCAACTAACTTCTTATGTCTGAATCATTATTTGCCGATGCCAGCCGCCGATTAGAACGAGCCTTAAAATATGTGTCCCTTTCTGAGGATACGATCGAAAGGCTGAAACACCCCAAATCCAGTTTAATTGTATCGATTCCCGTGCGGATGGATGACGGTTCCCTGCGAATTTTTCAAGGTTATCGGGTGCGCTACGACAATACCAGAGGCCCGTCTAAAGGAGGAGTGCGCTATCATCCGGGAGTATCCCTTGATGAAGTGCAATCCTTAGCATTTTGGATGACTTTTAAATGTGCAGTTTTGAACTTGCCTTTTGGAGGAGCCAAGGGCGGAATTACTCTCAATCCCAAGGAATTGTCCAAACTGGAATTGGAACGGTTGAGCCGGGGCTATGTGGATGCGATCGCAGATTTCATCGGCCCCGATGTCGATATTCCCGCGCCGGATGTGTACACCAATCCCATGATTATGGGTTGGATGATGGATCAGTACAATATTATTAAGCGTCAGCTTTCTCCAGCGGTGGTGACTGGAAAACCAGTGACAATTGGCGGCAGTTTGGGCAGAGATACGGCAACAGCAATGGGTGCTTTTTTTGTAGTAGAAACTATCTTACCCAAATTTGAGCTAAATCCTCAAGATACGACTGTAGCAGTACAAGGTTTTGGCAATGCAGGTGCCGAAATAGCTGAACTGCTGTGGAAAGCAGGTTACAAAGTTGTTGCTGTCAGCGATTCCCAAGGGGGAATTTATGCTAAACAAGGGCTGGATATCCCCAGTATTCGAGGCTTTAAAGACTCTAACAAAGGTATCAAAGCCCTTTACTGCGAAGGTTCTGTTTGCAATATTATCGAACACGAAATCTTGACTAATGAGCAACTTTTAGCATTAGATGTAGACGTGCTGGTTCCAGCCGCTTTGGAGAATCAAATAACAGAAGCCAATGTTAATGATGTTAAGGCTAAGTTTATTTTTGAAGTAGCTAACGGGCCGATTGATTCTGCTGCTGACTTGATTTTAGAAGCGAGGGGAATTCAGGTAATCCCTGATATTTTAGTCAATGCCGGAGGCGTAACGGTTAGTTATTTTGAGTGGGTGCAAAACCGCAGCGGACTTTATTGGACGCTGGAGGAGGTCAATCAGCGGTTGAAGCATAAAATGGTCGAAGAAACTGAGGCAATTTGGAAAAAATCTCAGGAATTTTCAATTTCCATGAGAACTGCGGCTTACGTGTACGGGTTAAATCGACTCGGAGAAGCGATGAATGCGAAGGGAACGCGGGATTATTATGTGAACGGTTGAGAAAAGTGCGGTAAGATTGCCCGATCGGACAATCTTACCGCAGTTATTCGAGAAAAGCGCACTCTACGAACCGACTTCGCCAAACTTAGCTTTGAATTATTGGCGAATTTTAGGCATCCACGCAAGCTAGTGGCTATACGATCTCGCTTTTTGAGTAGGGCAAGAGAAAGGGCGATCATCCTTTTCTAAAACAATTTTTGCTGCCCATTAAGTCCAGAATTACCTAAATATATCTGCTTATAACCCTTGGGAATGTTAATCCAGCC
This sequence comes from Microcoleus sp. B3-D7, assembly GCF_036705305.1. Classification (NCBI taxonomy): domain Bacteria; kingdom Bacillati; phylum Cyanobacteriota; class Cyanophyceae; order Oscillatoriales; family Microcoleaceae; genus Microcoleus; species Microcoleus sp. B3-D7. The sequence goes on from NZ_JAUBUE010000007.1 coordinate 86,753, forward strand.
CAAATCTTGCAGGCGATTTGTCAAATTTGATATTGTTATGCCAAGTTCATCAGCCATTGCATAGAGGTGAGGCCAGTTTTGTAAACAGGGTAAGCGCATCTCAAAGGCTATTGACAAGCGGGTTGAGAGGCATCATCATGGGGGAATAAACAAGCAGCGAGAATAGTCAGCATATAGTTATTATCCATAGCGGCGCGATTGGATTTTTGGCGATTACTACGTTGGCAAGATTGCTCCAGATTTAAAGCATTAAGAGCAATTCGTCGCAGCAAGGCTAAGTTTTGTGGCCCATGACCAGAGGAGCATAACACTTATGCGATGAGTACAAATACTCAAAAATACCCTACCCTCATTAGTCCATAATTAAATATGTTTACCACTCTCGCAAAATTATGAATCCAGAGAAACAAAGAAAGCTGCAAGAATATACCAGAGCAATTGCTGAGATTTTATATACAGAAGCTGAATCAGAACAACAGTTCACGCTCTAAAGTATAGAAAAAACTATTCAGACACAGCTTCAGCAGTATGTCAGTCCCGAAATTGCCGCTTTTTTTTAAGCAATCAACAGGAACAACTTCCGGCAGAACCAGAAAACTTACCAGTACATTAGGGATACTAAAAATCAGTGAAAAACAAGCTAAAATACTCGGAGTTAAGCCCTGCACAAGAATTAGTCCACATTTGGAACAATGTTGTCTGAGATTAAGTGCCAATATGTCCTACGAGCAAACGGCAGTAGATTTAGAATACATCACCGGTGTCCAAACCAATGCCATGTCACAACGCCCGATTAGTCCATCGGCAAGAGTTTCAGTTGCCGATAGTCACAGAACTCATTGAAGAATTATGTGTAGATGGAGGAAAAGTTAGATTAAGAACTGCACAGGGACTAGAATGTATCTACAAAGACTATAAAGCAATGCACACCAACAGCGGATTAATCGCGGTTTATCAAGATAACATTGGGCTGATTAATTGGGTCAACAGTCAACCCATCGCTAAGATTGTAACCTGTCGCTTGAGATGGACATGATGGAATTTGGAATATTATCGCTTTAGTCGCCCCAAATCGACAACGCCGAGAAATCCTTGACTGGTATCATCTGATTGAAAATCTGAATAAGGTTGGCGGTTCACAACGAACAATCAATGAAGCCCAAGCTTATTTATGGATGGGACAGGTAGAAAAAGCGAAACAACTTTTTGCAAATCTGGCAAAAAAAACCGCACATAATTTCTGCGTATATCTCAACAAACACGCCTGCACGCATCGTTAATTACCACTATTATCAGTCAAATAAGAGTAACTGCTCACCGCAACTGCGTTGCGGTATCGCCAATGATGGGTCATATAGCGATCGCAAATGATTTGTAAATCACAAATCATGTATAATAATGAGGACGTAAATCTCAGTAGGAGTTGAAATGTCCCAAAAGAAATCGGCATAAAAATTTGTGGAGCATGAAGTCCAAGCTTTATTGGAACTCGAAAATTTTATTGCCAGCAATCCCGACCCAAGAGAACTTAAAAGAGCTGCTTCTATCCGCATGTTAATTGAAGGGGTCCGCCGCGAAACTATTCAAAAGATATTGGGAGTATCATCTCCATTTATCAGTAAGTGGAAAATCAATTATGCGTTGCAGGGAATTGAAGGGTTGCGCTTAAATCATCACGGTTCGCGGGGACAACTTAAGCCAGAAGAACGAGCGGAAGTCATCCAATGGTTAACCAATAAAAACCAGTGGGATTTATCCGAATTATCAAATCATATAGCCGAGCGGTATCAGATTCAATTTCAATCAAAAGCTAGCTACTATCAACTCTTTAAATCAGCGGGAATTAGCTGGAAAAAATCTCAAAAAAAGAATCCAAAGCGTGATGAAGAACTCGTCAAAAAAAAGCACCAAGAAATTTGTGAGATTCTGGAAGAACACCGCTCGGCTATAGAGTCGAGAAAGCTTGTGGTGTATTTGATTGATGAGTGTCATCTCCTGTGGGGAGATGTCTGTGGCTATCTTTGGGGAAGGCGCAACGAGAGAATAGAAATACCCCTGCTGAATGAGAGAAAAAAACAAACTTATTATGGAGCCGTAAATTATTTAACAAAACAGTTTGTTCTGCGAGAATATGCAACGGCAAATTCTGAGAAGACAATCGCTTTCTTAAAAGACTTACAATATTTAAATCCCGAAGCCAGACATTTGATTATTTGGGAGGGAGCGAGCTATCATAAATATAAAGAAATGAAAGCTTACCTAGAAGAAATTAATCAAGGTAAGGAGCGGGATGAATGGCCTTTAACTTGTGTCCTGTTTGCTACCAATGCTCCGGAGCAGAATCCAGTCGAAGATATTTGGCTTCATGCCAAGACTTGGGTGAGAAAATTTGGGAAGCGGCTCTGTTATGAATGCCTTGGTAAAATGGTTTTTCAATTTTACTATACAGTCACAAAGCTTTGACTTTCTCAAGTTACACAAATTTGGTATTTTTGAACCAACACTCAATGGAACTGCTGCTCGATCAAACCCTTAATTCATTTACGAATGATTTGCGATCGCTATATAGGGGATATTTGGTATTTTATTCATGAGTATAACGCCAGTTTATCTATCAATTAAAACCCTTAATTTTCCTTGCTATGCAGGACTACCTAAAATCTAAAATCTAAAATCATTCTTGACCATCGGCATGAGTAGCCTGTACTTTAGCCCCCGCGACAACTTCGCCCCGAAAGGCGGCTGACTGTCCGGGCGCAAGAGTAACTGGTTCAGCGTAGATAAATCCGTTATCAATTAAATTGCCTGATTCGTCCAAAACTTCATAATTGACTTTGACATTTTTGATTATTTTGCAGCCTTGATTAAGCACTTGACCGCTGAAAAAATTGCCGTCATAATTAGTCGCCGCAATAGACACTTTTGCAGCGAGGTTGGAACCCGGAATACAAGTTTGGGAATTTCCCGATGCTGGCTGTTTCTCGCATAACTTGCCTAAGTCTACTGTTTTGCCGTCGGGGGTTTTCATGTAGCAAAACGGCTCGTCAATTTCGGAGTTTTGGGCAATTGTATGTGTAGAGTATGTAATCAAAGGGCGAGCTGATATTGGGGACATTAGCAAAATCGATAAAGCTACTGTTAAATGTAAATAAATCATGCTTTTTTCGGCAATTTATGAAATTATTCTACAATGTAATGCAGCTAAAATTTAGGCTAGCATATCTATATGTATGGCGCGTCGCGCTCACGCTGCATTGTGCTATGATAAGACATCAAACTTTAGAAAGTAAAGTAAAGTCATTGTCGTTACTCAAGATAACCCACCACAAAAAATGTTAGAACTGATCGTGGTGTTCTTGAGCAGGAAAGGATGGCACTTGACCCCATCCCACGTTCTCAAAATTGTAGCGACTGCCGGCAAGCGGGCCGAGGTTGAGGGGAAAGTTTCGCCGCACACTGGCTAAGGCATTCTCCCGCCAGTCATGCATTGAATAGGGGCGTGCCCATCCACTTGGTGCAAGCAACATTGGGACACAGATCAATTGAGACGACGGGTCGCTATCTTCACGCGAACCCTACTGAGAGTAGCGGGTTGCATCTGCTGGTGTAGGACTAGGGCAAAGGATAACCTAAGTGTAGACCCAGCTAATTCCCTAACTGGGATGGCAAAAAGGGGTGTAATCAGGATAAGCGCTTAGTGCTACACAGCCTTGAAATGCTTGATTTGACGTAAATTGCACAGCTAATTTTTACAAAATTAATCAATTCTGTAACACCTGAGATCTGGCAATTTCTGGCTAGTATCACTATTTTTTCTCTATCCTGATTAAACTCCTAGGATTGCTGAGATGTTTTGGGAAAGTGGACTTCAAGAAGAACGGAGTATGACTCTAGCGTTTCGTAGGGATTTGCTCAAATTGTACAACAAAATCCGGTTATGAGAGACACCCTACAGATTGACCAAATTCTCTTGGTGTAAAGGCTGCATAGACTGAATCAATTGGCTCTAAAAAATAATTACTCTGACAAATTTTACTATATGAAAAAATTGAGCATTATCAATAAATCTACCTTTCCTTATTGGATTTGTAGTGTTTTTTTTGCGGTGTTAGCATTTGCCAGTATTTCCTCAGCTCAGATTACCAAAAATCTTATTCCCGAACTGGTTGAAAAGTCGAAACTCTCTGTCGGGTTGGAAGAGGTTCTAAAGATTCCTGATAGCGGAAGTGACAAAGATGAAAACAAGGCAGCTCGATTGAACCTGCTGATTCCCCCAGGTGACGGTAGCGGACGCTTATTTGTTAATGATATGCGCGGCAAGCTCTATGTCATTGTTGACCGTACTGCCGCTGTTTACATGGATGTTAAAAGTCTAGTGGGTAAAGGGTTTCATGACCAATCCGGACAACAAGGCTTTTCCTATTTTGTCTTTCATCCCGAATTTGCTAAAAATGGAATTTTTTATACTGTAACTAGCGAAAATAAAGATACTGGAACGCCTGATTTCCCAGTTGCTCAACTAATTTTTAACAACAAAGGCGAGAGGATAGCAAGTTCTCACCATGACGTGATTCGCGAGTGGAAGCCTAAAAATCCTTCCGCTAATACGTTTTCTGGAACAATGCGCGAAATCCTTCGCATCGAAGAACCCTACCCCGATCACAATACGGGACAATTAGCCTTTAATCCTAATGCTAAACCCGGTGATGCTGATTATGGAATGCTTTACATCGCGGTAGCTGATGGTGGGAGCAATGGTTTTCCTGTGAGCGATACAGATCCCCTGGATAATGGGCAGGATTTGGGCACACCACTAGGAAAAATGCTACGCATCAATCCCTTTGGAAATAATAGCGCCAATGGTAAATATGGTATTCCTGCTGACAATCCGTTTGTGGACGATGGCGACCCGAAGACACTAGGTGAAATCTGGGCATATGGATTGCGGAATCCTCATCGTTTTAGCTGGGATACTGGGGGCGAGGGCAAGATGTTGATAGTCGATACGGGCCAGGCTTTTATTGAAGAAGTAAATCTCGGCAAGAAAGGAGCCAATTACGGCTGGGGGGAGCGTGAAGGAACTTGGGTTGTGGATGAAAACAACGAAAATGTCCTTTATGAATTACCTAAGAACGATCGCGATTTTAATTACACCTACCCTGTTGCCCAATACTACCATAAAATACCGATTGGAGTGACTGAGTTTTATGGAATTGCGATCGCAGGAGGTTTTGTTTACCGGGGAAACGCCATTCCTGAATTATTAGGTCAGTATATTTTTGCGGACTTCGGCAGTGACGCACGGTTTTTCCACGTTCCTGTGGATGAACTTGTTGAGGGCAAACAGGCAACGATTAGAGAACTCAGGCTCTTTGATGGCAAAAAAGAACGCTCGTTTCTGGAAATGGTTGGTAAAAAACGAACCGATGTCCGATTTGGGATAGACGAAGCAGGAGAACTCTATGTAACATCCAAACAAGACGGGAAAGTTAGAAAAATTGTCGCCTCACCGGAGTCTCGCAATTATCAAAACAAAGTGCAGTCGCAAGTGTCCACTGCTGTCGGCACGATTACGCGCACACTCTATGATGGGCGCACCGCGTTTCGCCTGAGCGATGGTTGCACGCTCAGCCGTTGTCGTGCCGGAAATTGGGCGACTCATGCGTTATGGATTTGTGGGAGGTTCCAACTGGTTGTGGAATTCATCTCAAAAAAGCTACGGTAAAAATGAATGGAAAAACTGGGGCGGCGATAAAACTTGGTCTGCACCCCAACTGTGGTGGCCTGCGATCGCACAGCGTAATTGGCCTCCCGATCCAGCTTGGGATGGTAATTCCCACAGGGCAAAGATTCTGCCAAATAACCACTTACAGATGACCAGTGAAGTAGCAAAAGGCTTCAGTGCGCGAGTGGTGCGCGAGTTCTGGTTTGAACAAAATGGGGATTTTGCGATCGCACAAACCGTAGAGAAAGTGAAGGGAGAACCGTTGCTTCTATCGATTTGGAACGTTACCCAAATTGAACCTCCGGATGCCATGTTTGTGCCACTCAACTTCCAAAGCGTATATAAGAATAATTTTCATTGGCTCGTCCCTCCGAAGAATGAGTCACCGATTGTGCAAATTACGCCGACATTATTACAGCTACGTCCCTCTGTTGGTGTCTCTGCTAAAAAAATCTATAAGGTTGGTGCTGATATCCCCGTCGTTGCGGTAGCAACTGTCAAAGATGGCGTAGCCATGATGGAAAAAGCAACTTGTCAGGATGGGGAATACCCCGATGTGGCAGTAGGCGGTGCTGGATTTCCTGTAGAAGTGTATAACAATGGCGATGCTAAAGAAAATTACGCAGAACTAGAACTGCTTTCTCCACTACATCTTTTCAAACAGGGCGATCGCTATCAGTATACTGTGCGTTGGAGTCTTCATCAACTGCTTTCAAGTGATGTCAATGCTATGGCAACACGCGACGCTATTGAAAAACTCCTAAAAGGGAAGTGATGGACGGGTACGGTAAAAAGTTACTCTGTTCTACCCGATCGCACGCCTGGAATTTTGAGGCGGATACGGTAAAGACCATTACTTGCAGTTCGGCAATTGCATTTTTCAAGCAAACTCGGCGAGATCGGGGCTGTAATCTTTAGCCGATATCAGATGCCAATTGGTATTACCAACTAGCCTTAAGACCTGCTCGTGATACTGTACCAAAGTCGGACGGTGACCGACACTGATAAAGGCAGTTCCTGTTTCTTTGAGCAACTGATAGAGCCGTCTCTCGTTAGCCACATCCAATGCACTCGTTGATTCATCCAAAATAGCGTAGCGAGGTTTAGTCAGCAGTAGGCGTGCAAATGCTAACCGTTGTTGTTCTCCTAGTGACAAAACATCAGCCCATTCCAATTCCACATCAAATCCACCTACCCGTTCTGGCAAATGGGAAAGATTGACTTGTTCGAGTACTTCGTGCAGTTGTTCATCAGTAACTTGACCGCTGGTGTTGGGATATAGCAATTGGCTGCGTAAGTCCCCTAGGAGCATATAAGGCCGTTGGGGCAAAAACAGCGTTTCCTCCGGTTTAGGACGGACAATGCAACCCGTACCCCCATTCCACAATCCTGCGATCGCTCGCATTAACGAACTCTTGCCAGCGCCAGAAGGTCCAACAATCAAGACGCTTTCACCCGGCCCCACCTTGAAAGATAAATCTCTAACTAAGATTCGCTCATAGTTAGGCGTCTCTAAGGTAACCCGTTGGAGGGCTAGATAGTGCTCTTCCACAACATCAATCGTTGCCATGCCGGCTCGAGGTGCTGCCATTTGCTCGGACAGAACCCGATCAAATGTTCCTAAACGATTAATCTGAGTGGTAAAGTTAGTTAGCATATCAAAATGCTCGGCAATAAAGCCCAGGGCACTTAAAATAGACACAAACGCTCCAGAAGCTTGCGTTACCTGCCCAAAATCTATCTGACCCGCAAAGTATCGAGGAGCTAAAAAAACTATAGGTAAATTTGTAAATATCATCCCGGTTCCTTGGGTAAACAAACCAAGGTTACGCTGCAAGACAATCAGGTTATTAAAATTATTCAAGACCTCATTAAATCGCTGTGATACTGCACTAAATTCACGCTCTTCACCTCGGTAAAATGCAATGGATTCACTGTGGTCTCGAAGATGAACCAAACTATAGCGAAAATTTGCTTCTCGTTGTAACTGATTGAACTTTAATCTACTTAATCTCTTACCTATAAAGATAGTGAAAACAGTTCTAAAAGCAGCCAGGATAAATACAACTAAAGTCAGTGCCTTGTCAATTGTAAAGAGAACGCCGAGAAAAGAAATTATTGTGACAACTTGGTTGAATAATAATCCCCAAATATCAATATTTTGCTTAACAAACAAATTAACGTCTTCAGCTAAACGCTGATCTGGATTATCAACCTTATCATTGAACTTAATTTTGTAGAAACCTTGATTGCTAAAATATTTCTTCAGTAAGTGATTCGTTAGCCACTTTCGCCAGTAGAGTTGCAGTACATTTTGCGAATATAAGAAGAAAACCATAATGGGCGTGAATATGGCAAACAGACCCAATAGCATCAGCCACATCTTATAGAAGTCTGAAACATTCTTTCCCGTGACTGCATTCATCAAGTCCCGCATAATATAGCTCTGGACTATGCCCACAGCATTGAAACCTAGCATTAATAACATTATGAGGGCGAACAACCCCCTAGCTCCCCATTTTTCTCTGGAAAAGAAGTAGGGGTTTGCGATCGACCAAAACTGCTTTATCGACTGCTTCAATTGATTCATCTTTTCTGATGGGTAGGAAAAATTGTGCTTTGGTGGAAACTACCTGTAGCGGATGGGGCAATTCTCATCGTTCTTGTCCATCAGCGACACCTGCTATGGGTGATGCTCCCGTGGTACTTCCCTAATGATGCTCGGATAACTTCATAATTTCTATCTTAAGGTAGATGACACATCTTAAACATCAGTAATTTTACTGAGTTAACGGAACTTACCCCGTGTGCGGGGTAAGTTCCGTCTGAAACCATTGCGAGGTGAGACTTGCCCGGAGCCTCCAAGTCTTTTACATGACTACAATCTCTTACAACCCTTATGTGGCTGGGTTTTTGCTTAAATTCATCTATAGAACAATACTCTCGCCCTAAATATTGAGAAAATCTTAAATACATGACTACGGTTTGTCGGCATTCAAGCCGCTAAAACCGAGACGCGACAAAGAATACAGCCCCCAGAACTACCCCCGCAGGGGGTAAGTTCCGATTTAAAATCAGTAAAATGGCTTTAAGCTGTTGGGCATCTAAATTGTATTTTTGGGCGGGCTAGAAGCCCACCCCACAAAAATTAGATGCACGGGCTAGGAGCAACGGCAAACAAGCATTAAATACGCACCTGGCGAGATTATCTAATACTCGGCTTTCTATTGCCAAGATTCTGCGCTCCGGGAACTTTCCGGCTGGGACGGCGATTGTTCAAATTACTCGCAGTTCGAGCATTCAAAGCATCAGCAGAAGGTATCAAACCCAAGTCTTGCAAAATTTCAACAGCCGCCCTTTGTCCAGTTTCGCAACCGCCTTCCATGTAACCTTGATTTTCCAGCGAAGTGTGTTCCCCGGCAAAATATAAATTGCCAACTCGTTCGCCTTCAACCCCGTACATTTGCGTCCACTGTCCGACTAAATAGCAGGAATAAGAACCTTTAGAAAAGCGTTCTCCCGGCCAATAAGCTCGCACAGCTTTGCCCGATCGCAAATTTCTCACTCCGGGAAAAACTCTTTCAAATTGGTTCAAAAATCTTTGTGCTTGGTCTTCGGGAGTTCCCGCACCGATCGACAAACCCTGCTTTCCTCCTGTAAAATTAGTAACTAAACCGTTAGGAGTAGGAACAAAAGGCGTAGCTTCCCAGGTATTCTGGAATCCTAAATCGCTATAAACAGAAGCAGTCGATCGATAAGGTTCCCGCCAAATTCGGCTGCGGTAGCCGGTAATTAACTTAGAATTAGTACCGTAACCCAACTGCTCGATCGCCCTGCGCTTTGGTTGGGGCAAAGGTACGTTAATTCTAACGTCTCGCAGAGTGCTGAACGGCAAAGTTAACAAAACTCGCTCGTAAGTGCGCTCGAAGGCGCTTTGTCCCGATCGCAAATTTACCCGATAGCGGCCATCGGGCAAAAGAGTAATCGCTTCCAAAACCGTCCCCGCCTCGATCGAACCAGACAATTGACCCGCCAAACGGTTGATAATTTGACTATTACCGCCGTCAATTTGATAACGCTCATCGCTGTTGCCGTACAATTCAAAACTGCCCGGTTCAGAACCGATTAAAAACAGCAGATTTAACGCCGACTGTTCTTCAGGATCTCGACCGTATTCCGTCGTGTAAGCAATGCGGAGTAGCTGCCGGACAATCGTGCTAGTCTCAGCTTGGTCTACATATTCAGCGATCGAAAGATTGTCCAATCTTTCCGCTGCTTCTGTAAAATCTTGATAGCTAATTTCATCGCCAACCGCCTCCAAATCAGCAGTAATTTTACTCGCTAGCGGCGCAAAATCTGCGATTATTTGCTCAAGAGAAAAGCGGCGCCCTTGAAAGAAAAAAGTATCCTTCACCAGTCCACTCTGCACTTGGGCTAAGTCGATCGCCCGCAAACCCAATTCCGTCGCCAGCGAGATTAAATTAGTGTGGCCGGTGTCAATAAATTCTCCCCCCAAATCCGCCGGAATCAGCGTTCCAGCCACCTTGGGAATAGTGCGAATCCGCCCCCCTACGCGGTTAGTTGCCTCGATTATATCGGCGCGCACGCCCGCTTGGCGCAAGCGATAAGCAGCCGTCAAACCCGCAATCCCCGCACCCACAACCAAAATCGGCGATCGTCCGCCCTGTTGAGCAAAAGCTCCCCCTCCCTCCCTGGTAAAAGTCGCAGCAGCGACAGCCCCCGCAGCAGCTAAACCTCCGTGCAGCAAGCGGCGCCGAGATATGGGAGAATTGGGAATGCCAGCGCTCAGCATCCCCAGCAGTTCATCAGCCGGAATGCCCGTTTCCCTTGATTTCTGAGCAATACTCGCAGCGCGGCGCAGCATTGCCATCAGTCCAGATTTAGCCATAATTAAGACATCCTCACAAAACAAAACTTTGATGTAAACTGGATTCTCGATCGTGCAATTTCCAGACTAAAGTCCAGAGAGATTTTTTTAATAATGCTAACCCTCAGAACACTGTTCGACAGCAAATTTTATCTCGAAAACAACCCAGATGTGGCCGTAGCAGTTGCCAGAGGCACGGTATCGAGTCCCTTCGATCACTACCGAAAAATTGGCAAATTTGAAAATCGCGACCCGAATGCCCTGTTCGACGCCAGCTATTATTTAGACACCAATACAGATGTAGCGGTATCAGCCAAACTCAATGGCTTTTCAGCAGCCGATCACTTTATTAGATTCGGTCAATTTGAACGACGCAACCCCAACCCTTTCTTCGATGTTGGTTTCTATTTAGCAAGCAACCCAGATGTTCAGACAGCAGTCCAAACAAATCAATTTACCCCTTTTGAACACTACTTCAAAGCCGGTCAATTAGAAAACCGCAAAGCCAGCGTTTTCTTCGATCCCAGCTTTTATCTAGAAAAATATCCGCTGGTAGCAGCAGCAGTCAATAGTGGCGCAGTTAAAAGTGCGATCGACCATTACATTCAATTCGGTCAACAAGAAGGACTGTTGAGCAATCTCCCCGATCCCGCCGACAATTTGAACGCAGCAAAAAGCCTGGGCATTCTCACAGAAATTAAAACTGCGAGCGATTTTGTGGGAGCTGCTGAACCAGCCGACATTTACAGTTTCATCCTCAATACTCCTAGCCTTTTCAGTGTAACTGTAGACGGTTTGAGTGCAGATGTTGATGTTGAATTAATTCAAGATCTCAACGGCAACGGCGCAGTTGGATTAGATGATCTTATTGCTTCGTCTAACAATTTAGGCACGGCTTCAGAAACAATTGTCAGCAATGGGGCTTTACCTGCGGGGACTTATTTTGTCCGCGTTTCTCAATTTCAAGGCGATACAAATTATGACTTGAGATTGCTAGCCGCTCCCTCAGTAATACCGCCCCAATTTTAAATCAAAATAACGTATATAGCAAGCCTAAATTACCCAAACCAACCCAGACTTCTCCTCACTTCTCCTCTCTTCCTTCGCGGTCTTTGCGCCTTCGCGGTTCGTAAAAAAACATCGGGTTTACAAATGATTTAGACTTGCTATAAAACAGGTTGCAAAAAGGGCGAGCGCCAATTTGCCCAGGTTTCACTTATTAGTTGCTGGCCCGCTGGGAGAAGGCAAAGATTGAACAGGTGTCGGAGGCCAATTAGAGCGACTTCTGGTGAGAGTAGTAGACACCAAAGCATAGCCCAAAACAGCAGGAAGCACGATCGCACTCAGAAACACGATCCCCGCAGCCCAAGTCATCGCATTCGAGATCGGGCCGTAATGAGTGCGGTAAGGGTCAAACGTTGGTAAATTATGCCTCGGGGCGTCCCGCAGCGCGATCGGACGTTTGAACCGCACCCGCCTGTCGTCGAGTTTTTCGAGCAAAATCCAGCCAGCTTCCGCCTCTTCCCCGCACAGCTTGTGAAAAATCGCCGGATTGCGGAACAAATCGTTGCTAGCCCGCACAATCTTGTACTCCCAAACCGTCAAATCAACAGAATTGGGATCAGATTTAAGATTGCCCTTGGAGCGCGCATTTTCAGGTGCATTAAAATTATCCTCTTGAGATTCGTACCGAGTCAAAACTTCCTCCTCCTCATCGCATTTTTGCCCCGCATCTAATTGCTCGTGGCTCACCAAAAGACCCACAAGCGCAGCCTCCAAGCCGAGACTGCCAATCATCAAACTCCAAATCAGAATTTCAACCATAAAAGGAGTTAAAAGTTAAAAATCAAAAACTCAAAAGACTCGCTTTTAACTTTCAATCTTTAATTTTTAAATAGCCTTCCACCACACAATCTGCACCCACTGTGCGCCAAGAAACTCGCTCTAAAGTCAAAGCATCAGTCATTGCGGAAAAGCCCAAATCTCCTACAGGAGTTGGAGCACCTTGACCACCGACAATTTTAGGAGCAATAAAAGCCATAATTTTTTGAACGGCACCCTCAGCAATTGCCTGAGCGGCTAAAGTGCCACCGCACTCCCAGAGTACAGAAAGAAAAGATCGATCGTACAAATAAGCCATAACATTTGTCGGTGTCAGAGGCGAGAGTTCCACAACTTCCACCCCTTTGGCAATCAAAAATTCCTGAAATTCCGGGTTAACCCCAGGCTCAGTCAGCACCAAAGTAGCCGCCACAGAGGTTTCCCACAACCAAGCCGACTTCGGCAAATCCAAAGTGCGGCTCATCACCACCCGCAAGGGATTATTCCTATCAGGCTTGTGACTCGTCAGTAGGGGATTGTCTAGACGCACCGTATTTCCCCCAACAATCACAGCATCGCAGCCGACGCGCACCCGGTGTACCTCGCTCCGAGCCTCCTCGCCTGTCACCCAAGCGCTGTGGCCGCTACTGGTAGCAATTTTACCGTCCAAAGTCATTGCATATTTCAAAATGCCAAAAGGCCGGCGGTACAAAATCCGGTGCACAAAAGCCTCGTTGAGTTTCTGGCAAGCTTCCCCTTCCACTCCCGCCACCACTTCAATGCCAGCCTCTCGCAACCGAGCTAGCCCTGTTCCAGCTACCAAAGGATTCGGATCGACCATGCCAGCCACTACTTTTGCCACCTTGGCCTTAACTAAAGCTTCAGAACAGGGGGGAGTCCGGCCGTAGTGGTTGCATGGTTCCAGGTTCACGTAGACGGTCGCTCCTGCGGCGAGTTCCCCCGCTTCCCGGAGCGCAAAAACTTCGGCGTGAGGTTGACCGGCACCGGGATGAAACCCTTCGCCGACAATCTTGCCGTCTCGGACAATTACAGAACCGACAAGGGGGTTGGGTGCGGTTTTGCCCAGAGCACGGCGAGCCAATTCTATGCAGCGGCGCATCATGGCTCGATCGAACTCTTGAACTTCGCTGTTTTCCAGTTGTTTTGTACCTTGCTGCTGTCCGTTAGCTAAGCTGGCGATCGCTTTAGCGTCCGCCGGAAAAGTTTCCATGAGATTTTGGTATGATATCTATCCCTGAGTGTACTGACTTTGATGCTAATTTTGGCTGCGAACCGACGATCAATTGCTGCTGGGGCAAACTGTACGTTACCAGGATCAAGCGGGCAATTTAGGGCGATCGACCCCGCAGGCCCGAACAAATAGCTTTAACATTAAGAAACAATAGCAGGTGCTTGAGAAAAGAATGAGTCAGGACATGGAGCGGGAATTTGCCAGCCGCGACGAATTAATAGCCTACGTGCGTCAACAGTTCCCCGAAGCCGCCGCCCGGGACAGCAGCGTACCCCCGATCCTAGGCGGGCGCAAAGCAGCCGAGACAGCCCTGCAACAAATTGACCCCGGCAAGTACGCCTCAACCCGCAATTTCCTCAACGGTGCGGTAACGCGCTTGTCGCCCTATTTGCGCTACGGCGTTTTGAGTCTTGCCGAAGTCCGGGATGCCGTGCTGGAGAAGGTGCGGCATCCAGAAGAGGCAGTGAAACTTGTCAACGAGTTGGGTTGGCGGGATTATTGGCAGCGACTGTACGTCGAATTGGGCAACGGGATTTGGCAAGACCGGGAACCCTACAAAACTGGTTACACTGCTAAAGATTACAGCGAAACTCTGCCACAGGATGTCGTCGAAGGCACGACTGGTTTGGTTTGCATCGACAGTTTCAGTCGCCAGTTGCGAGAAACTGGTTATTTGCACAATCACCAGCGGATGTGGACTGCCGCTTATCTCGTACACTGGCGTCACGTGCGCTGGCAAGCCGGAGCTCGCTGGTTTTTGCAACATTTGCTAGATGGAGATCCGGCGAGCAATAATCTTTCTTGGCAGTGGGTAGCAAGCACTTTTAGTCACAAACCTTATTTTTTTAATCGGGAAAATTTGGAGCGTTACACTAAGGCGGTTTATTGTCGCGATTGTCCTTTTTATGGGCAATGCGATTTTGAGGGAAGTTACGAATATTTGGAAGGGCAGTTGTTTCCTCATGGAGAAAAGGTCGATCGTAGCGGCGGTTCTAAAAGTTGGCAAGGCTCTAAAAAAGGTCGCACAACTTAAAAATTCATTGGTTGACTGTTGTCTGTTGACGGTTAACTGTTGTAATTAGTTACCAAATACCTATTCCCAATTCCCCATTCCCAATTCCCCATTCCCAATTTATGAACAATCCGATTATTTGGCTGCACGGTGACTGCTTGAGTCCTGAAGGCCCGGCATTTAAAGCGCATCCAGAGGCACCGGCAATCTGGGTTTGGGATGATGCGCTGATTGATGAATGGCAGTTAAGTCTCAAACGAATGGTGTTTATTTACGAATGTTTGCTGGAGTTGCCGGTAGTTATTCGGCGGGGCGATGTGGCTGCGGAAATTATCGCTTTTGCGATCGAATCCGGCGCGAATCAAGTGGTGACTGCGGAAAGTCCCAGTCCTCGGTTTCAGGATATTTGCCGGGAAATTAAGCGCTCGCACCCAGTAGAAGTTTTGCCACCGGAAGCCTTTGTCCGCTACGATGGTTATATTGATTTGAAGCGTTTTTCTCGCTATTGGCGCGTCGCTGAAAAATATGTTTTCTAATGGGAAATTGGGATTGGGAAAGGGTAACTAGAAATTGGTGTTAAATCCATTAAATCCTGTACACTGCTCGTTGCCGAACTTCAACTCCCCTTCAAACGCTCCAACAGCCATTGAAATCTCGATTCAGCCAAATCTGGATTTTCGACATTTTGCGGGATGGCGTCCTCGTCGTCGGGCTCTTGATATATTAAACCATCACTATCATCGCCAAAGCGTTTGA
This sequence comes from Microcoleus sp. B3-D7, assembly GCF_036705305.1. Taxonomy (NCBI): domain Bacteria; kingdom Bacillati; phylum Cyanobacteriota; class Cyanophyceae; order Oscillatoriales; family Microcoleaceae; genus Microcoleus; species Microcoleus sp. B3-D7. The sequence continues at coordinate 102,207 of NZ_JAUBUE010000007.1, forward strand.
CTGTACCCCGCAGTCTCGACGACAGAAATTTGGTAATCGCCCGATAAAACCGCAGGGAAAAAAGCACGTCTTGCTCTAGTTTTTCAGTTAGCAGCCGCCGGGGAATTGACAGGATGAGGCACTCTTCAATTGCCGTGACGCTAGCAGAAGGAAGCCTCCCGTCTACAAAAGACATTTCGCCTAACACTTCGCCGGAAATAATTTTTCCAATTTCTTTGCCGCCTAAAGATGATACAGCAACGCTCAAAGTTCCCTCCAGAACTATGTACAGGGCGTCTAAGGGCTTCCCTTCGGTGATCAGAGTTGTGCCGGGGAGGACTTGGGTGCGGGTGCCGTTGGCGAGCATCCAATCGATGTCGCGATCGCTCAATTCGCCTAAAATGACTAGAACTTTGCTCATAAAGTCAGGTTGAGATCAGATAATTTGTATTTTTTTACTTGTTTAGTTGCGTGCTGTTGTTAGATGGTCAGACCCTGAGCGAAAGCGAAGGCTAAACTTTACAAATAGAACACTAAATTTTACACAATTTTCATAATATTCAGTAATTTTGACACGATCGACCCACAAATATTTCTCGGATCGGTGGTATTATTCTACATTAATTGTCAGGGACTGTGCAGCAGCCGATCGCGTTGTATTAACTGCACTTGCTGTGGACGGCGGGGCTGCCAAAACTGTTTTGAAAGCTTGTTGTCTTTTGGTTTCGAGCTGGTGCGCCCTCAAAAACCGGGTTTTTCCGGCGTGGCTGCCAGTGCAGCGCCCCCAAGTACAGTCTTGTAGAATGCAAGCGAGGCGCGCGATCGACCCCTCAATTAAACAGGAGCAAGGGTGCAATCATCCCTAGGATTGATTTTTTGCTGATCGATCTGTAAATTAAAATTAGCCTCTAAACCAACCGTCCGTTCTTGAATCTAATCAGCTTGAGAGTTGACTATTCAACGGTAAAATGCCAATCTAGGAACAACACAACTCATATTTGTGTCTTTTTTTAGCAAAGCTCTCGACGGTCGCCCTCAAACACTTACACTTTTAACACACCCTTCATTGAGGAGTTTCTATGAATAGTCTATTTTCCAAGTCTACTTTTGCGTTAATAAATCTTGCAGCTTTAGCTGTTTGTTGCAGTACCATGTCAGCGAAAGCTGAAACTGGCAACTTGCCCGATGTCGCTACAACTGCAACAATAGCCGCTCAAAATATTGACCAAATTTCTGAGCCGACGGCAACTTCCGCAGTTAAACCCGACGCAGAAACAACGGCTAGTAATAAAAAAATTGATTCTATCAGTTGGAGCGAACTAACAGAAGCAGCAGAGCCAGCAGCCTCCGAACCGGACGCCAACTTGCAAGTATCTATTGCTGAACCCGAAAAATCGGAAGCAGCAACATCTGAAATTGCTGAGATAGAAACAGCGCCAAATACATCCATTGCTGCTGAGACTGAAAATTCGGAAGAAACCGCTAAAATTGCTGATAATGGTGTCAAAGTGCAGTCAACAGTCGAGACTGCCAAAAAGAGCGAGCGACCTACCTCAATTGTTGCCGAGAGCAATAATCTTGAAGTAACAGCAACGAAGGAAGAAAAAGAAGTCCAAACAGCACAAGAATTGTTGAGCAATCCTGTCAGCACTTCCGCCTCAGCTTTGACAAACCAACCGAAGGTTGCTGAAAAACCTGCAACTGTCTCCGAAGCAACTGAAAAAGTGGCTCAGGGAACTCAAATCCGACCAGGCCGAGCTACCCGTTCTGGGCCCAGCTACATCGGCATTGGCGGCAATGTAGGTTTTGGCGGAGATTCAGCCTTAGGCGACGGTTCATTTGCGATTATTAGCAAAATCGGTTTGACGAACAATTTGTCGGTGAGACCGACTGTTTTGTTGCGCGACAACTTAACTCTTCTAGTTCCCGTTACCTTCGATTTTGTATCTCAAGAGACCGTCGAAGTCAGCGAGGATTTTGTGATTAGTGCTGCTCCCTATGCAGGTGCTGGCGTGATAGTTACTACCGGGGATGACGGTAATTTTGGCTTCCTGATTTCGGGGGGTGTAGATGTGCCGCTGACGACAAATTTAACAGCAACAGCGGGATTGAATATTGGTTTTGTTGACGGAGCTGACGTGGGATTGTTAGTCGGTGTCGGCTATACGTTCCCGAATCTTGTTAGGTAGTGTTGCTGTTTGAGCAAACGCAGGACAAATAAATATGTGCGGGGTTGGCTGTAGGAATACAGTCAACCCTTTTTGATGATGGAAAATCTGTTAATGCGATCCATGTAGGGTGGGCCATCAGCACAGACCGGTAATGTAGGGTGCGTCATCAACACAAAGCGGCGATATTGATTTTTGTGAAAGATATAATGATGGTGCGATCGCACTTTCTCACCCACCACCCGAAAAAACCGTGACCAAAACAGAAATCTTAGCAGCACTCAAAAATCTGACAGTAGAAGAACGCCTAGAAATCATCGAAGCAGCTTCGCGGATGATGCGCGAAGAAATAGAAGAAAAAGCCCAGCGCAAAGTTGAGAGAAAGCGGAGACTCAGAGCCGCAGCAGAAGCAGCGGTTCCTTTGTATGAACCAGGAGGGCCGCTGCACGATTTGTGGTCGCCCGACAGCGAACCGTATTTCGATTCCGAGGAAGAATACCTGAGCGCAGGGGTAGAAACTAATGCGTAAGGGAGAAATTTGGGTTGTCAGACTAGATCCAACGGTGGGAGATGAAATTGGCAAAACTAGACCTGTTGTGGTTGTCAGCGATGATGAAGTGGGAAATTTGCGGCTCAAAGTAATTGTTCCAGTTACAGCATGGAACGATCTTTTTTCCCCACTTGATTGGATGGTGCAGCTCGAACCGACATCAGAAAATGGCTTGGCGAAACTCTCCGCCGCCGATACTTTTCAAGTCCGTTCCGTCTCGCAACAAAGATTTGTCCGACAACTCGGAACCCTGTCCGAGACAATTATGGAAGAAATTGCAGAAGCACTGACAATTGTTCTGGATCTGGATTGAATAACTAGGCAACAGCGTACAAATAGTGTTATTTATAGATAGATTGTATGGCGCGATGGCCTAAATGATTCCTATACAACTTACACTCAAAAATTTTCTCAGCTATCGCGAAGCTGCTTTAGACTTTCGCGGCCTGCACACCGCTTGCATTTGCGGGCCTAACGGTGCTGGCAAATCCTCCCTCTTAGAAGCCCTATCCTGGGCACTTTGGGGCTGTTGCCGCAGCGATACGGAAGACGATATCATCCATATCGGCGAAACAGATGTGCGCGTTGATTTCACTTTCTCTACCGGCGGCCAAATCTACCGGGTGATTCGGAACCGCCGGCGCGGACAATCGGGAAGTTTGGAATTTCAAGTCAGCTTGAATTCTGCCGACAGTGAGGAAAAACTTAATTTTCGCACGCTCACAGACAAAGGTCTGAGAACAACTCAGCAAAAAATCCTCGAACACATCAAACTAGATTACGATACCTTCATCAACTCGGCGTATTTGCGGCAGGGGCGAGCTGATGAATTTATGCTCAAAAAGCCGATCGAACGCAAACAAGTTTTAGCCAACCTGCTCAAACTCGACTCCTACGATACTTTATCCGACCAAGCCAAGGATACCTCCAAACAATTTAAAGCTCAAGTCGAAGTGCTCAAACAGAGTTTGCTAACCGTACAAGAGCAACTGCAACAAAAAGAGAATCTCGCCTCCGAACAAACTCAATTGCAGCAAGCAACCGATTTGCTTCAGCAGCAGCAGCAAGCCGACACAACCGAGTTACAGCAACTGCAACTCCAGCACCACAACCGTCAAACTTGGCAAAAACTCCTCGCCGGCCACCAGCAACAGCACTACAATATCACTCAAGAATGCCGCCGCTTGCAGCAAGAACTCAGCGCAGCTAAACAGCAGCAAAATGAGCTGCAAGCCCTGCTAGGGCAAGAAAATGAAATAACAGAAGGCATCGCGTATTTCCACAGCTTGCAAGCGACAGAAGAGACTCTGGCTGGGAAATTCAAAGCCAACCAACAAGCCCAAAATCAGCGTCAGCAATTGCAAGAACAGCAACGGCAAGAACTGAGCTTTTTGCAAAGCAAAATTCAGCAGTTGCAAGCTCAATTAGAGGTTTTAGAACAAGATGAAAAAGATGTTCTGGAAATTCTCAAACAGCAGCCGGAGGTTGACAAAGGACTCGCACAGTTGCAAGCAGTTCGATCGCGCCTCAACGAACTAGAGCAACTGCAATTGCAAGTTTCGCCGCTGCTACAACAGCAGCAGCAAAAGCAACAAAAGCTCGATCGCGCCCGCGCCGGTTTAACCGCCCGGTTAGAGGAAATCAACCGACAGGTGCAAGTTCAGCAGCAGCAGCGACAACCGCAATTACAGCAGGAAATCTCGGCGATCGCCAATCAAATTTTGCAGTTGGAAAACAAGCGAGTTTATCAGCAGCGAGTCCGCGAAAAAGGTCAAGAAAGGCACGACTTTCTAGGAAACCTGCAAGCCAAAAGCCGCGACTATCAAACCAGACTCGCCGAGATCGACCAAAAACTGCAACTGCTGCGGAAACATGAAGGAGAAAAAACCGCAGGCGAAGGTAAAGCCTCGAATTTTGCGGAAAACGAGCCATCGAATTCGCCTTTAATGGTGCGAGATACAAATTTTGGCAATTGTCCTTTGTGCGATCGACCTTTAGACGAACACTACTGGAATTTGGTAGTCACAAAACACCACACCCAACAGCAGGAAATCTGGAACCAACTGTGGGTTGTGCGCGAACAGTTGGCCGTCTCCGAGCGCGAAATTCAAGTCCTCAGACATGAATACCGCGAACTAGAAGAGGAATTAGCGCCCTACCAAGAATTACGGGAACGCCGCAGCCATTTGCAAGCACAATTAGATAGCCTGAGCCAAGATGAAAACCGACTGCAAAGTATGCGTCAAGACGCGGCAGAAATAGAGCGGTTGCTACGCACCGGCGAGTATGCAGCCGATGATTTGGGCGAACTCCAGCAAATCGAACAGCAACTGCAACAGCTCAATTATAGCGATCGCAGCCACTCCCTCGCCCGCAGTGATGAAAAGCGCTTGCGGTGGGCGGAAATTAAGCAAGCTCAAATCAAAGATGCTCAGCAGAAACTGAATAAAATTAATGCCCGTCGCCCGGATTTGCAAACTCAATTAGCCACGGTACAGCAACAGTTAGAACAGCAAAAAAATAGCTCGGAAATACAGCAGCAAATTCTGTCTTTAGATAGATACATTGCGGAAGTTGGCTATAATTTGGAGCAGCACGAACACGTCCGCAGCGAAATGCGCCGATCGCAGTTTTGGATCGCCCGCGCCGAAAAACTGCGCTCCGCAACTGTGCAGTACCCGCAAGTGCAGCAGCGGGTTAATGAAATAGCAAATTCAATCGCCGTGCGCGATCGAGATTTGCAAGCTGTCAGCGCTCAAACTGCCGCGATGAACCAGCAGTTGCAAGAACATCCCGATCCCACAGCCCGCATAAGTGCGATCGAACAGCAAATCAGTCGCCGCCGCCAGCAGCTAGATCAACATTTGGGAAGTCTCGGACGCCTCCAGCAGCAGCAGCAAAATCTGGAAAATCTGCAAGTTCAGCTAGTAGCTCAAAAAGAGCAAATGCAAGTTGCAAAACGCCAGCAGCGAGTTTATCAAGAGTTGGGTCAAGCCTTTGGTAAAAACGGCATTCAAGCTTTAATGATTGAAAATGTTTTGCCTCAACTTGAAGCTGAAACAAATCAGATATTGTCGAGATTGAGCGCGAATCAATTGCACGTTCAATTTATTACTCAGCGGGCTGCTGCTTCTAAAAAAGCAACTAAATTGATTGACACTTTAGACATTTTAATTGCTGATGCTCGCGGTACTCGCGCCTACGAAACTTACTCTGGCGGTGAAGCTTTTCGGATTAATTTTGCGATTCGGCTGGCCCTGGCGAGACTGCTGTCTCAGCGGGCGGGTACGGCTTTGCAAATGTTGATTATTGATGAGGGGTTCGGGACTCAGGATGCTGAAGGGTGCGATCGGCTGATTGCTGCAATTAATGCGATCGCCTCCGACTTCGCCTGCATCCTCACCGTTACCCATATGCCCCACCTGAAAGAAGCTTTTCAAGCCAGGATTGAAGTAAGCAAAACCGCTCAGGGTTCTTCCCTCAGCTTGTCAATTTAAAAGGGTTGACGGGCCCGATAGAAGGAAAAGAAGAAAAAAAGTTGAAAATATCAGTATTTTCACCTTCTGTTTTCTTGCCGCATTCGGTATTTTCACCTTCGGTTTTCTGGATAAGTACCGAATTCCTTCGGTGGTACTACTTTTAAACCAGGAGGCAACTGTATGCCCGTGCCCCAAACCATAATGGAATCAGTCATTGCCAATCTAAAATCTAAAATCTAAAATGGTATTAGTCGTCTCCCCCGTCCGCTTTTTTGGGCTGCTGACTTTGTTAAAAAAGCTAAATTGAAAATAAAATTATACAATAAGAATGGCTCAAGCTATTTATAAATTTTTATTGTTCTGTCCCCTCCCTGGGAATTTGGATATTGCCACAGATGACAACAGACTCTTTCAACCTGTCTCTCCTACAGCGGGCGATCGCAGCATCGAGTAACAGCATCCTAATCGCCGATGCTCGCAAGCCTGACACACCTATTATCTACTGCAATCCTGCTTTTGAGAAACTGACCGGTTACAGTACCGAAGAAGTTATTGGACGCAACTGCCGATTTTTGCAGGGCCCCGATACCGATCAGACCCAATTAAATAAACTCCGCCGCAGCTTGGAAGCGGGAACGGAAATTCAGGTAGTTCTCAAAAATTATCGCAAAGACAAAACTCCTTTTTGGAACGAATTAATGGTTTCCCCCATCCTAGACAATCAGGGAAAATTAACTCATTTTATCGGAGTTCAGAACGATATTAGCAAAAGAGTAGCAGCCGAAACAGCCAGGGAAGAAAGCGAAGAAAGATTGCGGGCGATCGCCACGGTGACTCCCGTTCCAATGTCAATTACGCGCCTAGAAGATAGCGTAATTTTGTATGCAAATCCTGCCCTCGGAGAAACTTTAGGTTTGAGTCCAGAACAACTTATAGGACGCAAAAAAAATGAACTTTATGCTAATATCAAAGACCGCAGTCAATTGATAGAATTAGTAAAACAAAACGGCTTGGCCGACCGCGAAGAAATCTGCCTCAAGAAAGCAAATGGCAGTTTTTTTTGGGTAAAAATGTCGATGCGAGCGATTAATTTTAATGGCGAAGCCGCAATTTTATCGGCATTTTACGATATTACCGATCGCGTAGAAGCAGAAACAGCGCTACGGCAAAGCGAAGCGAGGTTTCAAAAACTCGTTGCCAACGTTCCGGGAATGATTTATCAATTTCAGTTAGCAGCAGACGGCACTATGTCATTCCCCTACGTGAGTTCCGGCTGCCGCGAACTCTGGGAATTAGAACCAGATGTACTCCAAAACTCAGCTATTCCCGCGATCGAAATGATTCATCCAGACGATGCGCCAAGCTTCCAGGAATCTGTTGCTATCTCAGCTAAAACTTTAGAGCCTTGGCGGTGGGAAGGCAGATTTGTTTTTCCGGGCGATCGGATTAAGTGGGTTAGCGGGGCTTCCCGGCCAGAACCGGGCGAAAAAGGTGACATTATTTGGGACGGGTTGTTGATTGACATTAGCGATCGCAAACTTGCAGAATCAGCACTGCAGCAAAGCGAAGCCAGATTCCAAAAAATGGCCGCCAACGTGCCGGGAATGATTTATCAATACTTGCTGCATCCCGACGGTTCCGATGAATTCATTTATGTCAGTTCAGGCTGTTGGGAACTCTACGAATTAGATCCAGAAAAAGTTCAACAAAACTCGGATTTAGTGTGGTCAACGGTGCATCCAGAAGACCTAAAAGTTCTGTTAGAATCTCTCGCCATTTCCGGCCAAACTTTAAAACCGTGGATATATGAATGGCGGATCGTAACCGCATCTGGAAAACTGAAATGGATTCGCGGTATTGCCCGGCCCGAACTGCAACCGGGGGGCAATATACTGTGGGAAGGGGTGACAATCGACATCAGCGATCGCAAGCTAGCAGAAATGGCCCTCAGCGAATCAAAAATGGCCCTGCAACAAGCCAATCAAGAACTTGAAAAGCGCGTCCTCGAACGCACGGAAGCCTTGGAAACCTCCAAAAAAATGCTCTGGTCGGTAATCAATAACATCCCTCAGTTAATCGCCTGGAAAGATCGAGATTTAGTTTACTTGGGAGGCAACAAAAACTTTGCCAAAGTCGCAGGTTTCAATCACCCGAGTGAAATCGCCGGTCTCACCGACTTCGATATGCCTTGGAAGCCGGAAGAAACAGAATTTTTTCGAGCCTGCGACCGCCGCATCATGGCAACTAACACCCCAGAATATCACATCATAGAATCCAAAATGCAAGCCGACGGCACCCAGTGCTGTCTGGATACAAATAAAATACCTTTACACGACAATTCCGGCAATGTAGTCGGCATTTTGTCTACGTTTGAAGACATCACCGATAGGCTTTCCCTAGCAGCTAAAGTTCGGGCCAGCGAGGAACTATTTCGCACAATTTTTGAAGATGCACCCATCGCTATCTACTTAGCTAATTTAGATGATAACAAGTTAGTGCGAGTTAATAAAACTTACTACGAAATGCTGGGATATACCGCCGAAGAATTGCTGAGCAAAACATTTATAGAACTTGGGCATCCCGACGATTATCCAAAAAATATCCAAGTTGCTGATTCTCTTGAGCGGGGAGAAATTACTCACTATCAAATCGAACTCCGCCAGATTACCGCTACAGGTAAAATTGTTTGGGTAAATGTGACAGCTACTTTGATTCGAGACGGCGAAGGAAAACCTATTTACAACTTAGGGATGATTGAAAATATAACGAACCGCAAAATTTCCGCCGCCGCACTCCAAGCTTCCGAATCTCAATTAAGAAAACAAGCCGCCCAATTGCAAGAAGCCTACGAACAACTACAAAACGCTCAAATCCAATTAGTTCAATCCGAAAAGATGTCGAGTCTCGGTCAGATGGTGGCTGGCATCGCCCACGAAATCAACAATCCCGCAACTTTTATTAACGGCAATATTTCTCATACATACAACTATTTTCATGATTTAATAGAACTCTTAAGTCTCTACCAGGAATGCTACCCGTCCCCAGTGCCTCAGATTGCTGAAAAAGTTAAGGATTTAGAGTTAGATTTTCTGAAGGAAGATTTGCCAAAAATGCTAAATTCCATGAGAGTAGGAGTAGAAAGAATCAGTAATATTGTGTTATCGCTGCGGAACTTTTCGCGACTGGATGAAGCAGAAATGAAGTTGGTAGACGTTCATGAAGGAATTGACAGTACACTGTTAATATTGCAGCACAGATTTCATCAGGCAAGTATAAAGAGCGGGATTGAAATTATTAAAGAATATGGAAAAATATCCAATATTTACTGTTGTGCGGGTCAGTTAAACCAGGTATTTCTCAATATTATCAGCAATGCGATCGATGCTCTAGAAAACCAACCGGAACCTCGGACGATCGTGATTCGCACCCTCATGAAAAAAGCTGGGTTGAAAAGCCACAGTAAAAACCAGCTCAGTGACTGCGATCGCATTGTAATTTGCATCGCCGACAGTGGCCCGGGAATGAGCGAAGAGGTTCGCAAGCGGCTATTTGACCCGTTCTTCACCACCAAGCCCGTAGGGGCTGGAACCGGCTTAGGATTATCCATCAGCCATCAGATTGTGGTAGAAAAACATAAGGGAAGCCTGCGTTGCATCTCAGCGCCCGGACAGGGAGCGGAATTTTGGATTGAAATCCCCTGCTGAGCGATCGTCCATTAATCTAAAAGTTTAAATATCTAACTTTTAATTCCCAATTGCCGTCGGTGCTTGAGTTATCAGGGTTTTGAATTAACCGCACTCAGAGGCCGGAACAAATCGCACTTAGCGGTGTGCTAATCTGCTGCCCTTATTCGCTAGGCAATTATGCTGAAAAAACTACCTTTATCCTGGTCTCGCTACATTCCAGCCGGGTTGACGCTGGCTTTGGGTGTCGGACTGTCGGTTTTGACATTCGCCTTGGTTTGGGACTGGGAAGACAAGCGCCGCGACTACGAAATGCACCGCCGCATTGACGATATTTCGATCGGCATCGAACGCCAGGTCAACTCCGACTTAGATACTGTTCTCGCCCTCAGCGACTACATGAAAGCCTTCAGCGCCGTCGAGCGTTCCTCTTTTGCTCGGTTTGTCGCCCGTCCCCTATCCGTCCACCCCAGCCTGCAACTCCTGGCTTGGGCCCCCCGCGTTCCCAATTCCGAGCGGCGCAACTACGAAACCAAAGCTAGAACCGAAACAGAGCCCAGCTTCGAGATTACAGAGCGCGGCCCGCGAGGAGAACTCCGCAAGGCCCTCCAGCGTTCAGAATACTTCCCGGCTTTCTACGTCGAACCACCAGCCGGAAACGAGACAGTATTAGGCTTTGACCTCGCCTCCCACCCAGAAATCCGCCTCGCGCTCGATCGAGGGCGCGATACAGGAGAAATGATTGTCACCAACTACATCGGCTTAACTCAGGGCAATTCCCCGGAACAGGGTCTTTTGGCTATAGTTCCGATTTACGAAAACAGCAGTAAACCGACTACCCTGGAATCCCGTCGCCAACTGCTACAAGGATTTGTTCTGGGCGTATTTCGAGGCAAAGATATTTTCCAAACCTCTTTAAAAGGACGCAATACCGACTACCTAAATATTTATCTCGTTAGCGAGGCTCCAGACAAGCAAGAAGCAGGGTCGCTGTTACCGCAAACGGGGAACCCGGTTCTCAAAAATCTCCTTGCTGAGAGGCGAATTCAGCAATTTGCGGTGCAGTTCCAATCCGCCAGCCAACAAGTGCTTCCAGCATCAGCCACTGCGAAACCCTCTCTCCTGCAAAACTGCCCGATTCTTGACAATCCAGGCCCGAACTATACAGCTTGCAGAAGGCGGCTGAAAATTAGCGGCCGCCAGTGGTCTATGTACGTGTCGGCAACGCCGGAAATTCGCAGGCTTCGCAAGCACTGGCGCTCTTGGGGAACTCTGACGATGGGGATGCTGTGGACTCTGATTCCGGTGACATATATGCTGACATCTTTGAGTCGCACCGCGCAAATCGAAAAGCTAGCCGGAGAAAGAATTCGCCAAGCTGAACAGTTGCAGGCTGCTTACCTACAGTTGGAACTCGAACAAGCTAAATCCGAGCAACTGCTGCTAAACGTTTTGCCGGCAGCGATCGCCCTGCGTTTGAAGGACAATGAACACAATATCGCCGAAAGTTTTGCGGAAGTAACTGTGATGTTTGCGGACATTGTGGGGTTTACAGAGCTTTCGTCGAGAATTTCAGCGACGGCAGTGGTGGAAGTGCTCAACGATATTTTTTCGGCTTTTGACCACTTGGCCGATCGCCACGGTTTGGAGAAAATTAAGACTATTGGTGACGCTTACATGGTTGTCGGCGGTTTGCCTACGGCCAGAGAGGATCACGCCGAGGCGGTTGCGAACATGGCGATCGATATGCTGCACGAAATTAGGCTCCTGAGTTTAGAACATTCGGAACCTTTCAGCATTCGGATCGGGATTAGCAGTGGCCCTGTCGTTGCCGGCGTGATCGGCTTAAAAAAGTTTATTTACGACCTCTGGGGCGACACAGTAAACATTGCTTCGCGCATGGAATCCCACGGGATTACTGGCTGCATTCAAGTCACCGCCGAAACCTACGAGTTATTAAAAGATAAATATACTTTTCAGAAGCGTGGCGCTATTCAAGTTAAGGGCAAAGGATACATGGTTACTTATTTGCTGACTGGGAAAAAAGATTATTGACCTAACCCAAAAACGGATACAAGCCTCCGAATCCGCGATCGACTAAGACTTGCGATCGCCAAGCTAAAATAGTGTAAGCTCCAGCTATTCTATCACCCCTGCACCAACTGAGGAAAAACCATGACGACGCTGCTAATTCAAACCGAAAGCGTCCCACTGACGGTCAATTTCCCTGCGCTCCAATCGATGACTGTTGAACAGTTTTATGAATTCTGTCTAGTTAATCGCGATTTGAGAATTGAGCGTACAGCCAGTGGGGAAGTTATCATTATGTCACCCGCTTTTTCAGATACAGGGAATCGAAACGGTAAGATTGCCCTACAATTGGGGAACTGGGCAGAACAAGATGGCACAGGTGAAACGTTTGACTCCAGTGCAGGCTTTACCTTGCCGAATGGAGCAACCCGCTCCCCCGATGCCTCATGGATTAAACTAGAGCGCTGGAATGCCTTAACTGAAGAACAAAAAGCCTCATTCGCACCGATTTGTCCAGACTTTGTGATTGAATTGCGGTCTGCTAGTGACACTCTCAAGGGATTGCAAAACAAGATGCAAGAATATATTGACAATGGTGTATCGCTCGGCTTTTTGCTCGATCGCAAAAATAGAAAAGTCTACATCTACCGTCCCGCTCGCGAACCTGAAATCTTAGATAATCCTGAAACAGTCAGCGCAGATCCAGAGTTACCGGGATTTGTCTTGCGGATGGCAAAAATCTGGTGATTTAGAGCGTTACACCATACTCAAAGACATCAATTCATCTGTCATTTCAAAATTAGCCGTCACACTTTGCACGTCGTCCAAATCTTCCAGTGCATCCATTAACTTAAGGAGCGAGCGAGCTTTTTCAGGAGTATCTATTTCCACTGTATTGCTGGGAATCCAGCGAGTTTCCGACTGCAAAACTACAAATTTTTTTTGTTTCAAAACATCAGCCAACTGTTCCAAATTAGCCACACTTGTAAATACCTCTGCACCTTCAGTATCCTCATCAATTAATATCAAATCATAAGATTCCGCAGCCGCCTCTAGCGACGCTTCAAACAATTGTTCCTCATCAATCGGGCCGCGTACCGTACAAACTCCTTTGTGGTCAAACATCCAGCCCACACAACCAGTTTCGCCCAGGTTGCCGCCATTTTTAGTAAAAGCTTCTCGCAAGTCAGCCGCTGTGCGGTTGCGATTGTCTGTCAGCGCTTCAATTAGAATAGCAACCCCGCCAACGCCGTAACCTTCGTAGCGAATAGCTTCTAAATCCGAACTCCCCCCCGCCAAGCCGGCACCTTTGGCGATCGCCCTTTCTATGTTTTCATTAGGAATACTCGCCGCCTTCGCTTTTTCTATAGCCGTCCGCAGTTGAAAATTCCCAGCGGGATCGGGAACTCCGCTGCGGGCCGCGACAATAATTTCGCGAGATATTCGAGCAAAAACTTTGCCTTTAACGGCATCAACTCTAGCTTTTTGGCGTTTAATATTCGCCCACTTACTGTGTCCAGCCATACCTATTTAAGATTTTCGATTTAAAATGTGCGATCGAGATCAAACAATAACACCTAGATTCCGACAAATCAGATTAACTTAGGGTACACCTCGGCGCACCTTACACACATAGCATAAAATGCGATTTTTCGCACGAATCTCAACTTTAATTAAACCGGATCACGGTTTCAGAGTCAGTCAGGTGAGAAGTATCGCCATTAAGTGCGATCGACCATTCTCCCTCACCCCGTACCACTTTTACCAAACAGCACAGAGAAGCATTAATTTCCGTTTCCGCACCGCCCGCCAGCCCAATCGCAGTTCCTAAAACCGACGCACCGTGACCTACTAATAACATATCTTCGGGAAACTCTGCCGCGAGGCGTTTAGCAGTTTCCCCCGCCCTTTTAAGACAAGCTTCCCCAGTTTCGGGATAATTAGCAATACCGCCTTTGTAGGAAGCATCAATCCTGGGAAAACGCCTGCACAAAGCTTCGACGGACTCAGTTTCCGGCATTTCTGTCATCCATTCCGGATTCAGCCATTCGCACAGTCCCCACTCTAGTTTAATTGACAAATCGAGAGCTTCGGCCGCGTGATTTGCTGTTTGGACAGTTCGCAGAAAAGGAGAAGCAAAAATATGAGAAATTCCTTCACCTTTGAGGCGATTGGCGACTTGTTGGGCTTGAATGTGACCGTCTTCAGAAAGGTGGGGATCGTAGCGGCGTTCTGCGGTGAGAAACCAGTCGGGGTTAACGAAGTCGATGCGGTTTCCGTGTCGTGCGATCCAGACTGTTTGTGGCATGAGTTGGTTTGGGTTTTGCTTCTTGATGTAATATTATATCAAAGATGCTGATTTGGGATGTTTATGAAATTCGAGTGGGATGAAAACAAGGCTGCGGTAAATTTGCCCAAGCATGGGTTCTCATTTGAGGAAGCCAGAACGGTTTTTGACGATCCCCTCTACATAGATTTCTAAGCTCCGGATCGGTTTGATGAAGAAGCTCGCTATATTATTGTTCGAGAGTCCTCGCAATGTAATTTATTGATAGTATCGTATACAGAAAGAGCAGATTTTATTCCTATAATTAGCGCCAGAAAAGTAACAAGAGTGGAGCGAGAAGTTTATGAAGAAGGATGAAACAGGGATGGACGATGATCTTCGGTCGGAATATAATTTGAGGAAGTTGCGTGTAAGAAGGGTAGGATCTGGAGGAAAGACCTTTGGTGGTGTAAATATTCGTTTAGAACCGGATGTTGCAGAGATGTTTCACGATTCTGAAGCAGTAAATGAAGCTCTGCGGTTTTTGATTAGAATTACTGGAGAAATTGACACAGCCAAGAAGTTTCAACCCCTCAGCGAAGAACAAAAGATCGCCCAAAGTCTCGCAGCCTTGCAAGATTACCAGACAAACAAGACGGGCATTGGGCACGATCGGGTTAAGCAATGGGCAGATAGTCTAGGGCTAGATCGGGAATTGCCATGCCCTCAGTAATTTGGACGCGCCCAGCCCTAACAGCACTTTCTTATCAAAATTAATTATGCACATTACTGATAGCGATCGCGCTTCCATTCGCTCAGTCGTAGAACAGCAACTGCAAGCATTTCAAAAAGACGATGCTGCTGGGGCTTTTGCCTTCGCCAGTCCCGGAATTCAGCAGCAGTTTCGCACGGCAGAAAACTTTATGCACATGGTAAAAATTGCCTATCAAGCTGTCTACCGTCCGCGCTCGGTATTATTTGAAGACCTCGCCAATGTAGAAGGAATTCCCGCTCAGCCGGTGCTGTTGCTGGACTCGGAAGGCATTCCAATCCGAGCCATTTATCTCATGGAAAAACAGTTTGATAATAGTTGGCGAATTAACGGCTGTTATTTGGTTTCCCTAACAGCACAATAAGTTATGCTTACTTTTAGGCAGAGCTTTTTTTGCTAACTCGCAGCATCTTATTCCCGCCTTTTTGAAACTCATAAGGAGCCTCTTGAATTTCTACACTAAAACTTCTCTTTTTCAATTCTGCGATCGTCGGATTTAAGTGATCGGATTCCTCCCCGCTAAAACTCTGCAATAGAGGGAATACCCGGACTTCCTTCGCAACCCGACACATTTCTGTAATAGCTTCCCGATGAAATTCTTCGGAAAGCAGGTGAGAATAAGCAAATAAGAAATGGCTGCACAAAGCTAAATCGAATTGACGGTTCTCGAAAGGCAAAACTGGCAGCTCAGCATTAATATATCGACCTTGCTGCAAGCCTGATGGAAAATCTTCTAAAAATTCCTGCATCGCCTTCATTCGCACTTCGCCTAGCTGGTATGGCGATTCAAAATTATTCCACAGGTAGCCGTCTAAATTGGCTTTAACACCGTCAATCACAGTTTGATATGTTTCTTGGATGCGATCGCCAATTTCTACCGCAGTAAACTGATACACTGGATCGCAAGAAATTACCTTTTTACCTTGGCGAGTCATTTCGGCATTGAAACTCGCCGGGCCGCCCGCACAATCAATAATTGCTAGCTTGAGGTCACTTGATGTCAAGCTAAACATTCCTATGTATTCATCCAAGCAGCGTCCCCAGGGAATTACTTTATCCAATTTTAGTGACACTTGTCTTTGTCCTGCAGATAGAATTATTTAACATTTTACCTCAAATCAGGGTGGTTTTTTCCTATCCCCTTTCTTTGGTGGGTTGATTTGTATCGCGAGTTATGTATGAAAAATTTTGCTCAAACGAGAGCCTAATCCTGAGAACAGTTGGCAGGCTTTACAGTTTCTTGACAAACAAGGTGCAAAATAGTTAAGTGCGATCACACAATTTTTATGCTTCCACCTGTGGATTTTGCAGCGAAGCGAGGCTACACTGGACAGCAGGGAAAATAAACTAAAATCAACTAGCTAAATTGCTCTCGTTCATTGGCAGGCTGCAACCAGGGAAGAAAGATGAAACATACCGTTCAAACCGCTACAAGTCTGAGTTTGTCAGCACTCCTGGTGCTATTGAGTTCGCTGCCCACTATAGCTCAGTTGCCTGCCGTCAGAAATCCTGCGCCCGCTAGGAACCCAAACCAACCGAGAGTACCGCCGCCGCCACCTCCGGGTTCGAGTTTGCCACCGAGCGGCAATCTTGGTTCGCTGACACAAGAAGCAGCTTATACTTTAGGCCCGGGCGATCGCATTGCTTTAGAGATATTCGGGGTCCCTGAATTCAGCAGAGAATATCAAGTGTTAGTTGACGGGACGCTCAATTTGCCAATCATTCGCAGCGTCTCAATTCAAGGGTTGACCCTGCAACAAGCTGCTAACGTGATTACCCAGCGATACGAACCCTTCATCAATGTTCCCGTTGTTACCGTGACTCTGGTCGCCGCTCGCCCCCTAAATATAGGTCTTGCCGGTGAAGTTACTCGCCCGGGTTCCTACAAGATTAATCCCACTAGAGAAGGAACCGGAGGAGGAGTAAAATTCCCGACTTTGATGGAAATGCTGCAACTTGCACAAGGGGTGACATCAGCAGGAGATATGCGAAATGTCCAAATTCGCCGTCCCCGCAGAGGCGGGCCGGCTCAAGTTACTACTGTTGATTTGCAGGATTTTTTAGACACGGGAAATTTGCGTCAAGACGTTACCATTCGAGATGGAGATACAATTTTTGTACCGACAGCAAGTGCTCTCAATACTCAAGAAGTCCGTCAAAGAGCCAGTGCTAATTTTTCCGCTGATATTACTAAACCAATTGGGGTAGTAATTGTCGGGGAAGTAAACCGGCCGGGGCCTTATACTGTATTTGCTTCGGATGTGCGATCGAGCAACCAACAAACAGAGTTGAGTTTTGTATCTATCGACCAACAGCAAGGAGCAGTTGTGGGCTTACCAACAATAACTAGAGCACTGAAAATTGCTGGTGGTATCACTACAGAAGCTGACATTCGCCGCGTGCAAATCCGCCGCCGAGTCAGAGGCGGCAATGAACAAACTATCATGGTAAATCTGTGGGATTTACTGCAAAAAGGCGACGCAACTCAAGATATCTTGCTGCAAGAAGGAGATAGCGTAATTATCCCGACAGCAGCTACTGTAGACTTAGCTGAAGTTTCTCAAGTGGCAAATAGCAGTTTTTCTCCGAACGCGATTAGCATCAATATTGTAGGAGAAGTAATTAGGCCTGGGGCTTTACAGGTGCGGCCTAGTACATCCCTGCACCAAGCTTTACTGACGGCCGGCAGTTTCAATCAATTGCGGGCCAAAAAAGACAAGGTAGAACTATTGCGATTGAACCCCAACGGTACTGTTTCTCGCCGCACGATCGAGGTGGATTTTGCTCAAGGGTTGAATCCTAATAATAACCCCACTCTCCGCAACAACGATGTGATTCTGGTAGCGCGATCGGGCTATGCTAGGGTAGCAGATAATATCAACAGTTTCTTGCAGCCAATAACAGGAGTAGCAACTGGGGTTAACACTGTTAGCAGCGTTTTTACTGGGTTTCAAGCAACTATCAACGCTTTTCAAAACTTATTTTTGGGAGGGGATTTCGATCGGCGAAATCAGCTCAGACAGCTTCGGGAACAACGTCAAGACAGACAAGAGCAACGTGAAGACCGGTTGCTAGAAAGAGAGCAACAACGTCAAGATAGATTGCAGCAAGCAGAAGACAGAAGACTGCAACTTGAAGACAGAAGACTGCAGCTTGAAGACAGACAGCGGCAAATAGATCTTGAGAATCGGCAAATTCAAATCCAGGAGCAGCAACTTCTGCTCGAGAATCAGCAGCAGCAAATGCAGCCACAGCAAATGCAGCCACAGCAAATTCAGCCAACTACTCCTTGATCAGACTCGGGGGTTGAAAGTTAGCCACCCTCTTTATGAATCGGCAGTTGAAACCGCTGCATAGAGTCAAACGAAGTCCAAGCAAAGGGGGACTAAGAAAAAAAGGGGGTATTAAAACCGGATTTGCTATTACAGGGCACATCCCAAATCTACGGCAAACATCCTAGGCTTTGCTGATTTACGGTATGAAACGCCAAATATGCCCCTCATATAAACCAGTATCAACAAAGCTTTTGGATTTTAAAGCTATTTTCTTCATACCCTGATTAAGCAACGCCACTTTGAGATTGCTTCACTGAGTTCGTTGGGCGACAGAAATACGTTACTTTTGCGTGAGTCCTGTAATCCTAACAATTCGAGCCTTGAAAGGTATAAGTTGGTACATCAAAGGTAAAGGTTCGATTGACATTGTTCCCCTTTGTCCATGTCCCAAACTACATCAATCATGAGAATTTTTTGTATTCGTGAAAATTAATCAACCTTCTGCCTGCAACAACTGTGGCTGCAAAACCTGATTTAATTTGCCGCTGCGAAACCCCTCCAAATCCAAAGTCGCGTACACAAAACCAAACTCCTGAAACACCGCCACCAATGCAGGCAAATCCGTATTTAGCACAAACTCCTGAATCTCCTCTGCGGGTAACTCAATGCGTGCCGTATCTCCGTCCGATCGCACTCGCAAATTTTTCAGTCCCAACTGCCGCAAATACCGTTCAGCGCGCCCCACTCTTTGCAACTTTCCAACAGTGATTTCTTCGCCGTAAGGAAAGCGCGAACTCAAACAAGGTTGAGCCGGTTTGTCCCACCAAGGCAAACCCAATTCTTTTGCCAATTGCCGCACTTCAAACTTAGTAATTCCTACTTCGGCTAAAGGCGATCGGGCGCCGCGTTCCTTCGCAGCCTGAATTCCGGGACGATAATCCTTTAAATCGTCAGCATTCACCCCATCAACCACATAAGGATAACCCTTTGCTAGTGCTAGGGGTTTCAAAGTATCGTGCAGTTCGCTTTTGCAGAAATAGCAGCGGTTAACCGGGTTAGAAGTGTAATTGGGATTTGCCATTTCCTGAGTTTCTACTTCCTCGTGGGCAATGCCAATTTCTGCAGCTTGAATCCGCGCATCTTCTAAATCTTCTGGCAGTAAAGACGGCGAAACTGCCGTCACTGCCAAAGCGCGATCGCCCAACACATCAAAAGCGATTTTTGCCACCAAAGTGCTGTCAATTCCGCCGGAGTAGGCAATCAAAGCCCGTTCCATTTGTGCGAAAATATCTTTTAATTGTTCGAGTTTTTCCACTAACATAATTTCAATTTTTGTTACTGCTAAGTTATCGCAATCTAATTTACAGGGTGATTTCTCTTCAACATCTTTAGGACTTACGCACGATTGTTTAGAAACCGGGTTTTTTTTTACGAAAAGACGCGTTGTAGACCGCAGATTCGTTAACAAACCCGGTTTCTGGGCCCCGAGGCCTAAGTCCCGATCTTGTGGGGAGGGCAGAAAAGCCCGCCCAAAGGTACTATTTAAATACAGAACAGCTTATTCGGGATCAATTAAAAGTTTGAGTTTTAGTCGAGATTTCTGAGCGATCGCCTCCTTGATATTTTAGCGTGATAATTTGATAGATATACTCAAACTTTTGAAAGTAGGGCAGGCGCGTTTTAAAATTCCCTACGGGAAAATATGGCGATCGCTATTGACAGCAGCAGCACTACATACAGCAAACCGTAGCCAGCATCTGTAATCAAACCTGCTAAGTAAGGAACTTGTCCGTAAACAGCATCGTTTCTCAAATTGAATCTGGCTAAATCCGGCAAAACGAGATAAAGTCCCATCATCAATTGTTCAAGGCCAGGATTTTTAGTTAACTTGCCCAAAGCCACTAAATCCCGCGTCGAATGTCCCATTAAATAAACGCCAAATGTCAGTAAAGTCGCCAGCAGGGAACTGCTAAAAACCCCAAATAAAATCCCGACACCAGCCATCAGACACAGCTCAAACCAGATAAACAGCGAAGCGATTAAAATGCTTCCCAAAGGGAAAGGAATGCGGCTCAAACTCAGAATAGCCAGATAGATAACAGTCATTGCCGCTACAAGCACCGCCAGCACCGCCGACAACCCTAAGTGCTTGCCCAGAATTAATTCAGCCCGACTTATCGGCTTAGCAACTAACAGGTAAACAGTGCGCTTTTCTATTTCTTTGTTGACCAATCCGGTAGCCACAAAAACTGTGGCAATTAGACCGAGAAGGCTCATAGCAGCCAAACCGACATCTAAGATAATTTTCTTCTCGGTTGTCGCCGCCAATTCCGGTATCAACCGTACCGAGGCGCCCATCAACAGAGCAAAAATAATAATTAAGTAAAGGATGCGATCGCGAATTACTTCCCAAAATACATTGGTCGCGACTGTCAAGATTCTTCTCAAGTTCATCTAATTATTAACCCGCTGGAAACTTTCGCAATCAATACTTTAATATAAGGAAGAAGGAAGTTCGGCAAGGAAGCAGTGTAGGGGATTTAAGGGATTTAACGGATTGGATGTTGAAGGAAGAAGTCCGAGGTTCGAGGGAAGATTCTCCCCGATCTCCTACTCTCCCCATATGCGTCTCTCAGGTTCGGATACTCTCCCCATCTCCCCGTCTTCCCCTTTCTTCTGAAACACTTTCCTAACTGCGTGAGACAGGCTCAAACTTGACTGTCGCCCGCCGTTCCATCTTTTTTCTGTCCGGGTTGAGAGCGTTTGATGGCACCGCAGGTTACAGTCGCCCTATTGCCTATCTCGAACACCTCGCAAGATTTGGTAAACGAATATGTTTCCGGTCTAAAAACCAGCCCCAGCCAAATTGCCTCCATCTCTAACTGATAGCGGGAATCTCCTTGGACGATCGAAGTTTTGACATCCCACTTCGCATCTTCTGCGACTACCCCAGTTGTTTTTAAGGCTTGATTCCGCAGAAAAAACCGCTCGTTGTCCATATCTATTAACATTTGCTCTACCTGCGCCCACGGTTTTGTGCGGGCTTCATTTTGTAGGTATCGCTCCATTGCATTGAGGATAACAACTCCTCGGGAGCGATTAATAGTTGGCTGTTGAAATGTCACCACATAATCGCTTTGCCTCAAATCCTGGGATAAAACGCTCGGGTACTGTCGTATCCAACCTTGAATTAAAAAGTGAAAAGCAAACCAACAGGAAAACAGCAGGTGAACTAGAGTAATGATCAAAAACTGAGGGCGCACCAACGACCTGATACCTTCCCGTTTTGACTCGCTATTCCAAACCTCTATTGTAGCAAGAACTACTACTGCTATAATTGGGCCGCATATCCATGCTATTTCCTTCCTATCCGACGGCAATCTTACCAGCAACCACAACCCAATTAAAATGCTGGTCACCCACGGACTCAGACTTACTCCTTTAATCACAAAAGGTTGCTGGCTGGTCAGCAGACCCATTGAAAGTGTAAAAAATAACCAGCTCATATCAAAAAGTAGAGTTCTCGTCCGCCAGTCAGTGACTGCCGCCACTGTCAGCAAAGCTAAAAAGATGCTGAGTAGTAAAGGAGTCTTCCAGTGAACAACTTTAGGCGGAATCATCGCCTTTTGGATTTTTTTATTGGTTTCCCAAAGGTTGTTCGTCAGCTTAGTGAGTTGCTGAGTGACATCAAAAAATTGCTTCATCATAAATTTCAATAGACGCTTTGCAAAAACAACACGGTTAAAATAACGATATTGCTAACAGTGTGGGCGATTAAAATTCCCCCAAACTGGGTAGTTACTTGAAAAGTTTTTTTGGTAGGACGGCGGGTGAGGGTGGGGGGTCCTAAAAACTGAGGTTTGGAAGCTTTTTTATTGCCAGAAACCATGTTTTCTATGAATTCTAATCCCTGCCATTTAGCTAGAAAGGTTACTGCTAATACTGAGAGTGCTATCATAGTTATTGGAGCGTAAACATTATCCGCACGTCCTAATAAAATATAACCGATCAGCTGTTCCCGCAATTCTTTGCTAAGAACGCTTTCAATGCCGAAGAAAACTAACCAGCCTACGCAAGTGCAAGATAGATTGAGGATGGCTGTATATTCAATGCTGGTTTTGGGGCCGAGTTTAAGTAGTTTTTGCAAAAACCACGATTCGATCGCGATCGCCAAAAACATAATTAAAATTTGCACCAAAACAGTCCGAAATGGGAAAACACTCGCAATCATAAGCCTTTAGGTATATCAGTCCGTGTTAAATTTTAATTGTACAGCACAAACGCAATAATCTTAACCGGAGGTTTGAGCACCTAATTGCGTTAGATCGCTGCTTAAAAGATTGGGGGTTAGAAGTTATCGTATAATCTGTTGAGATCCGCCAACAGAATGGAAAAATTAAACATTCAAGGCGCGCGATCGAATACCCACCCCGATACAGACTCAAACAACTGCTGATTATGGTAAGGAATGGCATTGGTATTCGGACAGCCTCATCCCGGTCGGAACGCGCCGCGGGTCAGATTCACGTTTACGACGGCGCGGGTAAAGGCAAGTCTCAGGCAGCTTTGGGAGTAGTGTTGCGGTCGATCGGGCTGGGTATCAATTCTGACTCGCCTACGCGAGTCTTGTTGCTGCGCTTTCTTAAAGGCCCCGGCCGCTCCTACGACGAAGACGGGGCAATAGAAGCCTTGCAACGGGCATTTCCGCACTTGATCGACCAAGTGCGTACCGGCAGAGCCGAATATTTTGGGGCCGAAGCAATCACCCGCTTTGATCGGGCAGAAGCTCAGCGAGGCTGGGATATAGCCAAAGGGGCGATCGCCAGCGAGCTCTATTCCGTCGTGGTACTAGACGAACTAAACCCCGTATTGGACTTGGGTTTGCTGCCAGTTGACGAAGTAGTCCAAACCCTCAAAAACAAACCAGAATATTTAGAAGTCATCGCCACAGGCCGAGCGGCCCCGGAAGCTTTGCTGGAGATTGCCGACTTACACTCAGAAATGAAGCCCCACTATCACCCCGCAGCGGCAGAGAATCATATTTCCGGTATCGAAATATACACCGGAGCGGGCAAAGGCAAGTCTACAAGCGCTTTGGGCAAAGCTTTGCAGGCAATAGGTAGGGGTATCAGTCAAGACCAATCTCACCGGGTGTTAATCGTGCAGTGGCTCAAAGGCGGCACCGGTTATACAGAAGATGCGGCGATCGCAGCTTTGCGCCAAAGCTATCCACAGCTAGTAGACCACCAGCGGTGCGGCCGAGATGCTATAGTTTGGCGGGGGCAACAGCAAGAGCTAGACTGCATAGAAGCAGAACGCGGCTGGGAAATCGCCAAATGTGCGATCGCCAGCGGCTGGTACAAAACGATTATTCTCGACGAACTCAATCCCACAGTAGACTTAGAACTGCTGCCGGTAGAGCCGATCGTCGAAGCCCTGCTACGCAAGCCGCGGGATACAGAAATTATTATCACCGGGCGTTGCCACAAACCCCATGCTTACTTTGACTTGGCAAGCGTACACTCCGAGGTATACTGTCACAAACACTACGGCGATCGGGGCGTAGAACTAAAGCGGGGCGTAGACTTTTAAAGCCCGGAGCGGTACGCAGTTCAATCCGGGTCAGAATTATTAAATGACGACCCTGCCTGGAAAACCGGAAATTGCCACAAAGCCTTGTTACCAAGTAACAAATCTCCCAATTTCCCTTGTCTTCCCGATCACCCAGATCTGCCTTTTTTAATCTTTAATTTCCTCCCCCGGACGCGATCCCCGACCGCAAATCCAGAATGGAACATTAAGAATATGAGCCTCGTCTTAAGAGAGCGTGAGCACCTGAGACAGTGCACCAGGATTATTAAAGGGTGAAGACTTTGAAAATAAAAGCTTACAAGCAAAAAATCCGCGAGGGAGAAAGTCTAGACAGGGTTAACGCCAGTAGGCTAGACTTGCGGCTGGCAAACAGGTTAAACTACAGCGGAATCCAAACATTCGGTGTTCTAGGCAGTGTCTGTAGTCGCACCAGCGATGACCAACAAGTAGAGGAGTGAAGCTTTATGACAACGTTAGATGACAATCCTAATCAACTAGATTTAAACCTTCCGGGACTAGGGCCGGATACAGTATTCGCCGGAGAGGGGGCGGATTTCGTTAGAACTTCCACCCTGGGCGGCAGCTTAATATTTGGCCAAGGCGATAACGATACTCTGATTTCAGTTGGCCCGAACGATACCATATACGGCGGCGACGACGAAGATTCAATCAGATCCCAGCGGACTCCGGCTTTGCTGTTTGGCGACGCAGGCTCGGACACCATAATAGCTGAAGCCCGCGCTACCCTGGCAGGCGGCGAGGGAGAAGACATCCTCCAAGGTACTGTCGAAGCTAACCTGATGTTTGGTAATCAGGGCGCAGATACGATGCTAGGAGGAGCGCAGAGAGGAGATTCCCTCTACGGCGGTAAGGACAATGACGCGATCGGCTTCTTCATCGCAGGCGGTGGCAACAACCTCTCTTTAGACGGTGGTTTGGGTATTGGCTTCGCTGGCAATGAAGGCAGCAACTACTTGCGGGGTGATTTGGGCGACGACTTGGTTGTAGCTATCAATGTAAGAGACAGTCTCTTTGGCGGTAGAGGCAACGACACCCTAAGAGGTGTGGCCAGCAACAGCTACCTGTCGGGCGATAATGACGACGACATCTTATTCATTACCAACCGTACGCAAAGCAGCCCGTTTGCTCCGGGGAGCGCCATCACGATCGGCATTGAGAGAACCACCTTGATTGGCGGTGGCGGCAACGATTCTCTCTACGGGGCGATCGGCGAGTTTGAAGCCGGCAGAAACTTCTTTGAGGGCGGCGACGGCAACGACACGATCACGGTTTTTGCCACGCAGGATACCGCTTTGGGAGGTGCAGGCGACGACTTCATCGAGTCATCCAGGGTATTGAATCTAACTTTGAGCGGAGGCGCCCAGAGTTCATTTGGAGGCTTCGCGGGTCGCAACTTGCTCGACGGCGGAGTAGGCAATGACACGATCGTTGCAGCTTTTGTGACGGATACAATGATCGGCGGTGAAGGCAACGACAGCCTGAGCGGTACCTTTACTAACGCAGCCGGTGGAGATGGCAACGATACTATCGATGCTACCAAGGCCATTTTTGCTGGTACTGGTACTGCTTTGATTACTCTCGAAGGCGCGCTGGGCAACGATCTGTTAATTGGCTACACCACTCCTACTACTGGCAGCAGCTTCACCGTCACCAACCTCATGAACGGTGGCGAGGGAAGTGACACCATCATCTTTGGCAGCGCGCGCGATCGCGTGATTGGCAACGTTGCGGGTAACGACTTCATCTCCTACGCTAGCGGCGTCAGCTTTACCGGTCTTACAGCGCCAAACTTGATTAGCGATACCTTAGGCAGCAACTTCATTATTGGTGGCAACGGCACTGATGTGGTCACTACTGGTAACGGGGATGACATCCTGTTCGGCGACTCCTTCAATGCTACCGACTCCCTCGCCGGGGACGATACCTTAAATGCCAGTGCCGGGAACGACACCATGCTGGGGGGCTTTGGTAAGGACTATTTGATCGGCGGCGACGGTAACGACTCTCTCGGCGGCGGGCCTGGTGCTGACACCCTGATTGGTGGCTCCGGCAATGACAGCTTCTACTACAACAACTTCGGCGAGGGCGCCGTGGGTACTGACACAGACCAAATCGGCGATTTTACGATCGGCCAAGACAAGTTTATCTTCCAAATCAATGGCTCCAACGGCTTCCCCAACTTGAGGGGAGTGCAAAATACGAATCGACTTTCTTCGCAGGCGTTCTTGGCGCTTGAGAGTGGGGAGTACAACGGCAGTTTTGGTCCAGCCGGGGCGGTCGGGGGAGAGCCGTTCGTCTTTTATGAAAATTCCACTGGACGACTAGGATATGACTCTAACGGTTTTGGTAATGCTGGCGGAGTAGTTACGCTGGCAAATCTGAATGGCAGACCGGGCATTACGGCTGCTGACATTACCCTGATTTAATTTGGGTAAAAGTGGGTCGGGTCGATGCTGAAACATCGCCCGCGCCAACTCTCAAAACAAATAGTGCTTTGTTTCGAGCTGGGGATATCCATCCCTGGCTTTTTTATTGGCATTGGGAATTGGCCATCAGGGATTGGGCATTGGGCATTGGGTATTGAAAGGAAGGGCAGATTCACCGATCCATTTTCCCACCCATCAATAATGTTGATAAACTAGCCACCCAACTCAAAGACGATATAATTGACATTTGAGTAAAAGTCGATTATCGTAGCAGACTAATATTCTATTTTATTCTTCAAAAACAGTTATTAATAGTGAAACTTTCCAATAGTCATCTAACAGATTTAGGCAATAAAATAGAATAATATTCTTTAAATCATAATCATCAAGAAGGAAAAAACAAAGCTGTTTTGTTTGCCAGTAAGTTAGACATTACCATAAAAAATGCTGAAATGCTCAAACAGGCTTTAAAAGAAGCTGCTATCAACGAAGATGTTGTTATTTTAAAAAACAATAAATACGGAACACATTACAACATGAAATTCTTGCTGAAAACCGAAGTAGAGGAATCTCTGATTCTAGCAGCTTGAATCGTCCGCGCAGGTGAAAATTTCCCCATAGTAACACGTTGTTATCCCGTAAAAAAGTGAGGTAAAAACAATGAAAACAATTAAAAATCTTGATATTGTTGCTTTAACTGAAGATTTAAAAGCTATCCATTTTGAAACAAAACAAATCATTAAATTATATAAAGGAGAAATAGGAACAGTCGTGGTGGAATTTGATGGCAGTGCTTTGGAGGTAGAATTTTCTCATCAAGGTGACACAACTTATGGAATGGAAACAATTCCCGCCACAAAATTAATGCTTTTGCATTATGAATTACTAGAATCTGTAGGGGCGGTTCGCCGATGAATTTTGCCACGCACCAATAATGTTGATAAACCCGCCCCCACCCAACAAACAACACCGATTAAGCATCGTCGCCCAACCGTTAAATTCAATTAATTCTGAATTTTGGGCTGGGGGAGGCGGGTTTATGAGATGGTTAGTTTTGGGCAATTATGGTTGGTAAAACCTGCCCCAAGATATTGGTACAAGTGATTTAAACTCATTATAAAAAAAATCCCGCAAACATATCGTTGGCGGGATTTAGTAGGCAGGAAACTTGTAGGGAATACTGTTACTAAGTTCGGTCTACAATCTCTTTTGCTTTATCTTTGAGGTCTTCTTTCAGGTGAATAGCTGATGCTTCATCCTGCTTGGCTTGACCTTCTAATTTATCTTTCTGATTGCCGGTAACTTCGCTAGCAGCTTCTTGGATTTTGCCTTCAATATTCTTCGCTGTTGCTTCGACTCTATTTTCAATGCTCATAATTTTTTATTCTAACTCTACAACTATTAATATATACTTTTAAATTTGAGTCTATATCCCTCTTTAGATAGATTTGTTATTACCTTTATTTCTATATTAAAGGTTCGATTGGAATTTCCACAAGTTTATTTCTCGAAGAAAAACCGGATTTAACGCCGATCGCAGATTTCGGCACTTTAAACTTTTTCGCCAACAGCATGATTAATTCTTGGTTTGCTTTACCATCAACGGGCGGCGACTTGAGATGTATTATGAGGCTGCCGTCGGGTTGTTCTGCGATGCTTTGCTGTTTGGAACTCGGTTTAACTTTGACTGTGAAGATAGTCATACTTCGACTTTCTCTAAATGTTCGATCTTCGTTCCCAAAACTTTCAGGAATTCAGCCAGCCAGTTAGGATGTGCTGGCCACGCGGGGGCGGTGACTAAATTGCCATCGACTACGGCTTCGGTAACGGGAACTTCTGTATATTTGCCGCCGGCCCGGAGTACGTCGGGGCTGCAAGCGGGGTATGCGGTGCAGCGTTTGCCTTCGAGTACGCCGGCGGCGGTTAGAACCTGTAAGCCGTGACAAATAGATGCGATCGGCTTTTTGCTGTTGGCAAAGTAGCGGGTAATTTGCAGCACTTGTTCGTTGAGGCGGATGTATTCTGGGGCGCGTCCTCCGGGGATAATCAAAGCGTCGTAGTCGGCTGGGTTGATTTCGTCAAAAGTCGCGTTTAAAGTGAAGTTGTGACCGGGTTTTTCGCTGTAGGTTTGATCGCCTTCAAAGTCGTGAATTGCGGTGCGAATCGTTTGGCCTGCAGCTTTGTCCGGGCAGATGGCGTGGACGGTGTGACCTACCATTTGCAGTGCTTGGAAGGGCACCATTACTTCGTAGTCTTCTACAAAGTCGCCGACTAGCATTAAGATTTTTTTGGCTGTCATGTTTCCAACTCCTGTTATTTTGATTTGATTAAATAGGATTACAAAAAAATGCGGGGCAGTTAAAAAGCTTGCCCCGCAAGCTATTCTGGAATCTAGAAACCGTTGCGTCCCCAAATGACCATTGAAATTGAGAAGGAGAACAGAACTAGCACCGAAACCCAACCGAGTGACAAAATATCCATAGCTATTTATTGAACAAACTGTACAAAGTGACTCCAAACCTTATGATAAGTCAATTTGAGCCATTTTTGAAATGAGGGCGCTGTGAAGGATTCGTCAAATTTTAGTGCCGCTGAACGGGTAGAATCTTTGAAGGCAGGGAGTGTTGCTGCTTTGTCTTGTTTGCTGGGTTTTGGGGCGATCGCCCTTGGTAATAGCTTAATTCTAGCGGATAAGTTGGATTCTCTGGCGAGTTTGCAGGTAAGGGAAATTGACCTAAATTTTGCCTTCAGAGGGGCGATCGCACTTTTGGGCGGTTTTTTGTTCGGCGTGACTTACCGCTATGCGATTCGCCGAGATGTTAACCCGCAGCTTAAATCTGGTGCGGTGTTGGCTTTTGGGTTGGTGCGGGCTTTTGGACAGTTGGATGCTGGATTGTTTTTTGAACCCGGGAAGATGCCCGCCCTACAGGAGTTATTGCCGTTTGCGGTTCGCGGTGCCGAGAGTGTGGTATTGTTTGCGATCGCGGGTTTGGTTTTGGATTGGGCGATCGGGCGATCGTGGATTAAGCCTTTCGATTCTTGAGTGCCAAATCTTGCAGCATTTTTATGAACAGGCAAGATGCCTGTTCCACAAAAGTTCAATTTTCTTGTCGGGTGGGCTTCTAGCCCGCCCAAAAAATACAATTTAGATGCGAGACAGCTTATTTTGCGCTAAACCCGCCCCTAAAGATGTAATACTTCAAATTCTGGATTGCCGTAAAGCATTTGCCTGTCTACCGCCGACAAAACTTTATTGTTAGCAGCATCAGACACTAAACACTGACAAACTAGCTGCGCTACATCCGCCCGGTTAATAGTTCCAGCAACTCGACAATCTTCTGTTAAAATACCGTTGCCTGTTGCAGGTTCCGATTTTAGTCCGCCCGGACGAATCACTGTATAAATCATCCCGCTTTCTATCAAATGATTTTCGGCTTTTTCTTTCTCAATTAAGACCGGACCCAAAGTTTCCAAAACCTGCGGTTGCAAAGCAGCGGCACTGTTACCGCTACCGATGGATGAAACTAAAATAAATTTTTGCACGCCTGCTTGGAGGGCCGCATCAATCAAGTTTTTGTTGCCCAAATAATCGGCTCTTTCTCCATCTTTTGGCAAGCCGCCAATTGTGCTGATTACGGCATGAATTGGCTCACCGCCAGCCATCGCAGTTTCGATAGCTGCTGCATCCAAAGCATCGCCAGTCACGACTTTGATGCCCATTGCTTCTAATTCGGTGCTGGTTGCGGGCGATCGCAAAAGTGCTGTTACTTGCATTTTTTGGGCTGCCAGACATTTCGCGATTTCTAAGCCGAGGTTTCGACTAGCACCAGCTAAAAAAATGTGGAATTTCTCTGTCATATCAATTGTGATTTAATTGGTGCAGAAATAGGTTTATTTGACTGTGGGTTATTATACAACAATCCTCTGTTAATTGGTGAATTATTTTTTTTATTTAACCGCAGAGGGCACAGAGTACGCAGAGGAAGAGAGGGGAAGGGTTGGCAATTACCTATTCCCAATTTTCCATTTCCGTTAGATTTTTTTGCCCACTATTACTACCCAAGATTGAGCTTCGCGGGGTAAGCCGGGGGGACGATAGTAGTGATTGACAATTGCAAATCCCGCTTGTTCTAAACAAGGCGCTAAAGTATGATATTCCCATCCGGCAGTATAGCGTTTTCCCGTCGGCCGCTCGTCGTATCCCTCCCAATTTCCCCGACACATTGACATGACAATTGCACCGTTAACAACTAAGGCTTTGTGCAAATCTTGCAGCACTTTCACCATTTCGTCGCTGGGAACGTGAATCAGGGAAGCATTGGCAAAAATACCGTCAAATTCTGCTTTTGGCAAATCTAGATTCAGAAAAGATTGCTGCCAAACTTCGCATCCCGATAACTTCTTAGCTATTTCTACAAAAGCTGGAGTTGCATCTAAGCCTACAACTGTGTGTCCTTGGCTCTTGAACGCTACTAAATCTCGTCCCGGGCCGCATCCTATATCGAGAATTTTACCGGGATTGCGCGGCATAGCAGCGGTCAGTGCCTCGCGATTTTGGGATACGTCGTGATGCCAAGTTCCTTCTCGGAAAGATTCGGCAGTTAGCTGGTATTCTGCGATCGTAATTTCTTCGCGTTTGTCCACAATTTTCCCCTCTTGTATTATTTTAGATTTTAGATTTTAGATTTTAGATTGAAGAATGTCAACCGTAGAATAAGGGTTTCGGGCTACAATCTAAGAACTTACGGCTTACGCATTTGCTACCTCAGAAACCAAGTTTTTCTTCCCCATTCGTAAACGTGAAATATAGATATTGGGTAGGGACACGGCAGTGCCGTGTCCTCCTCTATTTCATCCGATTGACTCCTGGTATAAAAGTTAAACAACCAGGGTTTTTTGTTCGGATTTTGTAACTGCTGAATCAACTTCTAAGAGAGAACCTTCAGGGGATTCGATCGCAAATCCCGCATCTCGAATCATGTCCCAATCTTGATGTGCAGCTTGTCCGGGAGTTGTCAGATAATCGCCAACAAAGATAGAATTAGCAGGGTAGAGTCCGAGAGGTTGCAGCGATCGCAAATGCACTTCTCGTCCCCCAGCAATCCGAATTTCTTGGCTAGGGAGCAAAAATCGGAACAAACAGAGAATTCGCAAACATTGGCGGGGAGTTAACCTGTTCACATCTGCAAATGGCGTGCCGGGAATCGGAATGAAAAAGTTGACCGGCACGCTAGTAACGCCCAAGTTGCGAAGCGAAAGCGCTAAATCGATCGCATCATCATCCGATTCGCCCATCCCCAAAATTCCGCCGGAACAAGTTGTGATTCCCGCTGCTTTTACGTGTTCGACGGTTTCAACCCGATCGCCAAAAGTGTGAGTCGTGCAAATGTCCGAGTGATATGATTCGGAAGTATTGAGATTGTGATTTACGCGATCGACTCCAGCTTTTGCCAAACGGTGAGTTTGTTCCTCGCTCAACAATCCCAAACAAGCGCAGATTTTCAGGTTATGATTTGCCTTCACAGTTTCGACAGCATCCAAAACGCGATCGAAAGTAGATGGGCTAGGTTGGCGCCCAGAAATCACCAAACAAAACGTACCAGCTTTTAAATCTGCTGCGCGTTGGGCGGCATCCAGAATTTTCTCCTTAGCTAAAAGCGGATATTTCTCAATTTCCGCAGTCGAAATTTTTGACTGAGAACAATAATGGCAATCTTCAGGACAAAGACCACTTTGAGCGTTTAACAAATAGTGCAGCCTGACTCGGTTTCCCCAGTAGTGGCGGCGCACCCGATAAGCTGCATTTAGTTGTTCAAGCAAAACCTCATCCGGTGCGCGCAATACGGCTAAAGATTGCTCGCGAGAGATACATTTGCCCGCCAGCGCGTCGTCAGCCAAATCGTTCCAATTGGGTAAAATCATTACTAAAATTAAAGGGTTTACAGAGTATCCAAAACCTGACGAATTACCCGATAAATCGATTCTAGTTCATCAGGAGAAATGCAGTAGGGAGGCATCAAGTAAAGCGTATTTCCCAAGGGGCGGAGCAAAAACCCCGCTTCGAGAAATCTGGCTTTCAATACAGGAGCGATGTCATTAAAATAACCGGAAACGCTTTCGGTTTTCACATCCATTGCTGCGATGGTGCCGCAAGTCCGAATCCGTTCGAGTTTAGGATGATTTCTCAGCCATTGATTCAGATATTGGCGGTGCAGTTTTTCCATCCCTTGATAAACATTTGGGTTTTGCTCCAAAAGCTCCATAGATGCTACACTCACCGCACAAGCTAAGGGATTTCCGGTGTAAGAATGACCGTGAAAAAAAGCTTTGTCCGATTCATCTCGCCAGAAAGCTTGATAAATATCCTCCGATGCCATTGTGACAGCAATTGGCAAGCAGCCGCCAGACAATCCTTTAGACAAACACAGGATATCCGGTGAAGTTCCAGATTTAAGCGAGGCAAACAGTTCGCCCGTGCGACCAAAACCAGTCATTACTTCATCGTAAATCAACAATACATTAAACTGGCGGGCAAGTTGTGCGAGATCCTGCAAAAACTCAGGGCGGCACATTCGCATTCCCCCGGCACCTTGCACCAAAGGTTCGATAAAAATTCCCGCATAGCCGCCCTGCTTTAACAAAAACTCCAATTTCTCTAAACTCGCCGCCTCCTTGCTTTCCACATCCTCATCGCCGTCAAAAGTCGCAGGAAAAGGAACAACATCCCCAGCAAACATTAAAGGTGCAAAAGATTCCCACCACAGCGAACTTCTGCCAGCAGACATGGCGCCCACAGTATCGCCATGATAACCTCCCTCAAAACTAATAAAGCTAGTACGGTTAGTTTCTCCGAGATTACGCCAATATTGAAATGCCATTTTCAGAGCAACTTCAACAGCAGTCGAGCCGTTATCAGAAAAGAAAATCCGCGTTAAAGAAGCAGCGGTATGAGTTAGCAATTTACTCGCAAGTTTCAGGGCTGGTTCGTGAGTAAATCCCGCAAAGATTACGTGTTCTAACTTTTGGGCTTGTTCGTAAAGAGCCTCAGCGAGAACCGGATGGCTGTGCCCGTGAACAGTCACCCACCAACTAGAAATGCAGTCAAGAATTTGCCGCCCGTCTGCTAATTCCAGCACCGATCCTTTGCCGCGAATTACCTTCAGCGGCGGGCCAGCCGTTTTCATTTGGGTGAAGGGCTGCCAAATCGGTGAAGTTGAAGAATTATGTTCCTGATTCGCAGTCATTTTTACCAATTAAACTAATATTAAGTTGTATTTTAATATAGCAAGTTTAAATCACTTATAAAATTTTTATTTTGGATTCTTTCTTCTCCTCTTCCTTCGTGTCCTTAGCGTCTTCGCGGTTCATTCAAAAAAAATCTAGTTTGGTGTCGATGGGGGCTGCCTGGAAACGTCAGCCCCCATACCACGTATTCGCGGGCGATGGTTAAAATTGTCAGTTACAATTTTCTGCCTTTGAGCAAATAAGTCGTCATAGATCCTTTGCCTTTAACATTAATTTTACCGCGTTTTTCCAACAAATACTTATCGCACAGCAACTCATAAGTTGATTTGCTAACTTGAATTTTACCAGGAAGTCCCTGAGACTCCATGCGGCTTGCTGTATTCACAGCATCTCCCCACAAATCGTAAATAAACTTTTTAGTGCCGATGACACCTGCTACAACAGGCCCAGTATTAATGCCAATGCGGATATTGAGAGGTTTACCGCATTCGTCGCGGAATTTCATAATTTCTTCCTGCATTTCCAGCGCCATTTCGGCAATAGATTCGGCGTGATTTTTACAGGGAAGCGGCAAACCGCCTGCTACCATATAATTGTCGCCTATCGTCTTAATTTTTTCTAAGCCGTATTGTTCGCTCAACCTATCGAAAGATGAAAATATTTTGTTAAGTAATTCTACTAATTCTTCAGGAGACGTGCGCGAAGATATTTCGGTAAAGCCCACAATATCAGCAAACAAAACCGTAACCTCGGCAAATCCGTCCGCAATATTTATCTGACCTTGTTTTAGGCGATCGGCAATCATTACCGGTAATATATTTAGTAATAAACGTTCCGACTTTTCTTGTTCGGCGCGCAATACTTCCTCAGCTTGTTTCCGCTGTGCAATTTCCTTGTAAACTCGGTGAAACATTTGATTAAATGCGACCATGAGTTCTCCTAACTCGTCATCCCGTTTGACAGACAGAGAGTAGAAATCAGGTTGTTCTCGATCTTTGCTCAAAGCGTCTCCGGCAGCGATCAAGTCATCGCGCAATCTCAAGATAGGTGCAATTACTGTTACCCCTAAAAAGAACATAGTCACAGAAGTGACAAAGGCTGATATAATGATGACTAGAACAGCAATCCGCCCGATAAATGCGTAGAGTTCCGGTTGAACGGTGGAAGCATCGTGGCGAACTATTAAGACGTAATCGCCTCCCAAATGTCGCTCCGTCCAAGCAATATCGTAGCGCTTGCCATCGAAATTATGATGGTGAACTATAGGAGCTTTTTTTAGTTGCTTTAAACTGATTTTTGGGGGTTCGCCAAGTGTATATATTAGCTCACCGTTAGCTTGGTAAATAGATAGTCCTAAAACTACTTGAGAATCCTTAGTAATATTTTTTACTTCTTCTTGCAAGAAAGTGCGATCGGAAATATCTTGTTGGAGCAAAAACTCTAGGGAATCAACTGTCGCGCGAGATACCTGTTCCAGTTGACTTAAAAGTTCATTTTCTCGCCGAAAATAAGATGGAACTAAAATAATTCCCTCTATGACAAGAATGCTAGCAAATACCCACAAAGCTATTTGCCTAGACAAGCGAGATTTGAAAAATTTCAAAAATGATAAAATCCGCAATAACATAAAACTTACTATTTTGCAAATGGCTAATGTAGGACATAGAAAAATAAACCCGGTTTCTCGTAATAAATTTTTGGTTTGTCAACGAAGCAACCGCGCAGAAACCGGGCTCTCAAATCTCCTGTGTAATTCCTGTAATTGTCAGTAGTCAACAGCCAGCAGTTATTAACTGTTAGTTCTTGGCTGACGACTAACAACGAATGACTGATGACTTCGGACTAAGTAGCATACCCCTTAATAATATAATAAACAAATTAAACCGAAACTGCGCTGACTAGCCTGCCTGCAAGCAGATAAGTATTCATATCGCCCTTACCTTTGATGTGGATAATTCCTCTGTCTTCAAACAGATACTTATTTTGCAAGATATCGTAAGTGGATTGTGTGACTTGAATCGCGCCGGCAATCCCGTGGGATTCCATGCGGGCTGCTGTATTGACGGCATCGCCCCAGAGGTCGTAAATAAATTTTTTAGTGCCAATAACCCCCGCAATTGCAGGGCCGGTATTGATGCCGATGCGAATGTTAATTCCTGTATGATGTTTGGCATTAAATTTTGCTAATTCCTCCTGCATATCTAAAGCCATTTCCGCAATGCTTTCCGCGTGGTTGCTGCTGGGATTGGGCAAACCTCCCACTACCATGTAAGCATCTCCAATTGTTTTGATTTTTTCCAAGCCGTACTTTTCCGTTAAACCATCGAAGGCTGAAAAAATTTCGTTGAGAAACTTGAGCAATTCTTCGGGAGATATTTGTGATGAAAGCACCGTAAAGCCCACGATATCTGCAAACAAAATCGTGACTTCTGCGAAGCCGTCAGCAATACTGCTTTGACCGTCTTTGAGCTTGGCAGCAATGGATTCGGGTAAAATATTGAGCAGCAGGCGATCGCTCTTTTCCTGTTCTTTCAGCAATTCTACATTAGTTTCTTGCAACTGTGCCGTGCGTTCCCTGACGCGCTCTTCTAATTGTTTAGCATTTTGGCGCAACCTGTTGATCGATAAAGTCAATCCTGTGATGCCTAAAATTGAAAGTCCTGCTAACAGTAAAAACAGGTTTTTAAGTTCACTTTGAGTAGTTTTAGTTATGGTATCGAGAGGTTGAATGATTTCTAATATCCCCCGTACATCTCCCACTTTCCAATCCTTTTTAGGACTGTCACGGTGAGTATTGTGACAGTTAACGCAGCTAGGAGTTAGAATATCGGCCTCGGCATATCGAAAAGCTGGCTTCCCGCGAAAATTTTCACTTCTGAAAAATTTTTCTTTCGGATTTTTGGTCAAATAGGTAATAGCTTGCCGTTCAAAATTGTCTCGGGGTCCGCCTTCTTTTCGCCGCCAGGGAAACGGGTACTCGCTGTAGACACGAAGGAATACTTCGGGATTTTTATTGGTAATCTGGTTGCCCAGTTCTATTAAGAAGGTGGCCGGTACGGGAATTGCTACTTTTGTCGGGTTGTAGTCGTGGGTAAAGTTAATCGCTTTAGCAGTGTTGAGAGGATTGACAACATCCGTACTATAAAGGGTGCGGGCTTCTTTAACAGCTTGGGCATAGAGGGTGGCATTTTGGAGGGCTTGCGATTCAATTAGGGTTGAGGAAAGACGAGACATATTTGCCATCGCTACTCCTACACCTACACAAAATAAAATTGTCACCGCAAGCAGAATTCGCTTGTAAATTAATTGGCTGATGGCAGCCCGAATTCTAGAAATCAACTGGCGCATGGTATCCTCACGCGTGAGGTTTAATCTTGATTGGAATTTATGCACTACTAACATAACACTGCTTGTTCAGAGTGTTTTGCTGGCCTCCGGGGTAAAGCAAGACTCTTTGAGTGCAACCGAGGGTTAATTATGGTTTACCGCGAGTGTTTCGCTTATCCGTAAGAATACGCATAACTTGATAGTGGTTTTCTGTTGAGTGAAGTACAGATGATCGAGTAAGGACACGGCACTACCGTGTCCCTAGTTCACGCATTTTTTGTTCTATTTCGGTTAGGATAGCAATTGTAGTCTATGGTTGGCGATCGTGAATTCTGGCTCTACTGTCTCACCTACTAACAAGGAAATTTTTCCGGGAGAAGTTTTCGTCAATACTGCTGATTTTGATACCGGCATTCGGCGACTTTTACCTAAATATGACGAAATGCTGGATGTAGTTGCCGGCTGCATTGCTAACACAAACCACCGCATTTTAGAACTCGGCTGCGGGACGGGGGAACTAACTTTAAAAGTTCTCCAACGCTACCCATCGGCGGAAATAGTTGCTGTCGATTACTCGCCGCGAATGCTTGATTTTGCCCGCGCCAAAATAGAGTCGGCAGGATACGCAGCCCGGTGGACTGGTTTAGAAATGGATTTTGGAGAATGGGCGAACAATCCAAATTTATCAGGCTTGGGCGATAAATTCAATGCTTGCATTTCCTCTCTGGCAATTCATCATCTTGAGGATGAGATGAAGTTGAAATTGTTTGAACGCATTCGCGAAAGTTTAAATGCTGGTGGCTGTTTTTGGAATGCCGATCCTCTTTTAGCAGAATCAGCAGCAATGAAAGATATTTATCAAGCGGCGCGAGAAGATTGGGCGCTAAATCAGGGGGAAACCTTAGCACAAATTCGCGCCAATGTGGGGACGAGTGTCTCTTACGGGTATTCTAATCCCGATCGCCTAGCTACACTTTCGGCACATTTGGAAATGCTGGTAAAAGCTAGATTTGACACTGTTGCAGTTCCTTGGAAATACTACGGGATGGCGGTGTTTGGGGGATTTGTTAATTGATAAAAGCAGTCTTGGAGGCAGAACTTCAATATGTAGGGTGCGTGCATAAGCACCTTACTGCTTAAAGAAACATTGCTGTTTGTATTTTGTCTTACTAAGTTATGTTTGAAAAAATATATAATAGTGCCAGCATGGAGTAAACAAAATGACTGCAACTGCGATTCCAAGTATTGACTGGGATGCTTTTTCTTCTGAACTATCGGGAATTGAAATAATTAGCGATCGCGCGCAAGTTGTCAAGCTATCTCAAGACTATTATCACTTCAGTCCAGTTTTGCAACCTCTCTTAAGTGATAAAACAGGAGATTTAGTAGTTCGTCCCGCCAGCGAAGCCGAAGTTTTGCGGATTGCAGCAGCCTGCGTCAAATCCAAAATTCCGCTAACTGTTAGAGGTGCAGGAACGGGCAATTACGGGCAGTGCATTCCCCTCAAGGGCGGCGTCATTTTAGATACCAGCAAAATGAACAGTATCCGCTGGATAAAACCGGGTTTAGCTTGCGTAGAACCGGGGGTGAAAATGTCGGTTTTCGACAAACAAGCGCGAGAAACTGGTTGGGAATTGCGGATGGTTCCCTCAACTTATCGCACCGCAACGATTGGGGGATTTATCGGCGGCGGTAGCGGGGGAATTGGTTCGATAACTTACGGGCAATTGCGCGATCGGGGAAATCTTCATGCCGTTCGAGTCGTTACAATGGAAGACGATCCCCGCGTCATCGAATTGCGCGGCGATGAAGTGCAAAAAGTCAATCATGCTTACGGCACAAATGGGATTATTACTGAGTTAGAAATTCCCCTCGCCCCTGCTTATCCTTGGGCGGAAATCATCGTCGCTTTTGACGATTTTATGACATCGGCAAACTTCGGTCAAGCTTTGGGCGATGCTGACGGAATTATCAAAAAACTAATTTGTGTTTGTGCTTGGCCGATTCCTGCTTATTTTGCTGCTTTCCGCGAGGAGATTCCTGAAGGTAAGCACTGCGCTTTGTTAATGGTAGCTGAATCTTGTCTGGAACCGCTGCAAGATTTGGTGCGCGAATATGGCGGCACAATTTGCTATCAAAAAAACGCGCAAGCAGCGAGCAAAGGTGCAGCCATTGCTGAATTTACTTGGAATCATACAACTCTGCACGCTCGCAGCGCTGACCCGTCTCTGACTTATTTGCAGACGATTTTTCCCCCAGATCGAGGTTTGAAATTGATTGAGGAACTGTACAATTATTATGGGGATGAGGTGATGATGCACTTGGAGTTTTTGCGGATGAACGGCAGGGCGATCGCCGCAGCTTTGCAAATAGTTCGCTACACTACGGAATCACGGCTCAATGAAATTATTCGCTATCACGAACAGCAAGGCGCACTGATTGCTAATCCTCACACTTATATATTGGAAGATGGAGGGATGAAAAGTATTAATGTGGAACAGTTGCAGTTTAAAGAGTTGGTCGATCCTTACGGTTTGCTTAATCCGGGTAAAATGCGGGCGTGGTTGGAACGGGATTAAGGGCGATGGTTTTTAGATAAGATTCGGATCTTGAAATCGCTGCTAGAGAAACGAAGTCCGCCTAAGCGCTGGCTTCGCTCACGCGGACTGAGAAATGAGCAAACAGCAGTTGTAAATTTAAGGGACGGGGGCGGTAATTTCTGCAGGTGCCGCCCCTTCTGAAGGTACAGCTTGCTTTTCCAGTAGTAGGCGCTGTTTGTTGCGAAATTCTGCGGCCGCATCGTTTAAATTTTTGCGCTGTTCGCTATTAAATTCTTCCATGCTGCGGCCGCCTCCCAAATTGGATCGGTGAATTAAATCAAATATTCCGCTGCCGCTGCTGCGGCCGGAAAAGGGGTCGGTATTGTCTTGAGTTTGAAAGTCTTGCAGCGGTTGGGCATTATTTAAACCGCTGGCTTGAGCGAAGCTTGCTTGAGGCGATAACAGAGCACAGGATGCGATCGCGCTTGCAGCAATCCCAATCATCAATTTGCCGGATTTGGAAGTTTTGGTGTTCATAATTTATTAGTTGAACTTTCAAAAAAACAATTCTATCTAAACAATATTCTGACTTGTGACTAAATATTATATTACTTCGCTGGGGCTAAGGAGACAGCCATGCCCATTGGTGTCAACTTAAGCCTGAAAGGCTTGATAAATCTCGTTTTTACCTGAGTCCAGATCCCCCTAAATCCCCCTTAAGAAGGGGGACTTTGATCCATTTCCGGTTCCCCCCTTCTTAAGGGGGGCTAGGGGGGATCTAGGCTTAATAGTCCAACACCATTCTGTGACTGGGTTTGACGTTAAGTTGACACCAATGGGCTCTTGGAGTGTCCCTACAATAGACGGTGCAGGCTAAACGATCGCCCGCAGATAGGCCGCCGCCCTAAGCAAACCTGCGTCTCAGCAGCGGTTGAATGCTCAGCAGCGCCACCAAATCAAAGGCTAGCAATACTAACAGCGCTCCTCCAAAGGTAACATTACCCCAAGGAGCTTGCATGACGACACTTGCTAGCGACCAATCGCTGTGCAGGTACAAATAGCGGATGGGTTCGATCGCGTAACTCAGAGGATTGAGAGTTACCACAACTTGCAGCCACTCTGGCATAAATGACAGCGGCGC
Source organism: Microcoleus sp. B3-D7 (assembly GCF_036705305.1). Taxonomy (NCBI): domain Bacteria; kingdom Bacillati; phylum Cyanobacteriota; class Cyanophyceae; order Oscillatoriales; family Microcoleaceae; genus Microcoleus; species Microcoleus sp. B3-D7. The sequence goes on from NZ_JAUBUE010000007.1 coordinate 142,702, forward strand.
GAGGGCTGTGCTGGCAAATAACAGTGGCAAGTTAGTAACAAAAATTACCGCAATTAATTCTACGTGACCGGGGAGAGCGAAGGCTAAACCCAGACTCAAGCCTGTGACGCCCAAAACTAAGAGTAGGACAATGAGGGCGATCGCCCCCAGTCCGGCAATTCCGGGGAATCCTGCGCCCAAAAACGCTCCCGCTGTAACGATTGTGCCGGTTTGGATAAAGCTGAGCGTGACGATAAAAATGGCCGAAGCCAGGACGATCGAAAATCTGGAAGCCAGCGGCGCGACTAACAAGCGGTTGAGAAATCCGAACTCGCGATCGAACATAATCGGCAAACCGGCATTCAGCGCCCCTGCAAAGGCAGTAAAAACGATTACACCAGCGCCGAGAAATTGCCCGTAATTCTGGCTTTCGCCGAACAAGCCTGCGGGAGCATTTTCAAACAGAGCTCCGAACAAAACCAACCACATCAGCGGCTGAATAATGCCTGCAACTAGCGTCGAGGGGCGGCGCTGCAATTGAATAAACAGGCGCTTGGTTAAGGCGAGTGTTTCTTGGATGAAGTCGCCCAGCAGGGAACTGGAAGTGTCAGCGGATGCCGTGGAGAGTGGCCGCTGCTGGTTGAGGTTGTTGGGGGATGTAACAGTACCGCTCATAATTGCTTGTTGTTGATTTTGACTGTTGTGATTATGTTTACAGGAAATATGTTGAAAGCGAGTTTGGCAGGATGCTTTGATTATAGGCTATTTGGAGTTGAGAGGGTGGGTAGCTGCTGCTATTGCTGTTCATCGAGTAGCTGGAATGAAAGGAGAAAATTGTAGTAAAATAGGTAAACGCTACATATTAATTTAGTTTCCGAACTCTTAACAATATTTGAGAAGAAATTGATGTCATCAAGTGCGATCGCTACTTTGGTCAAAATCATGGAATCTTTGCCGGAAACTGTGAAAAATATAATTTTTCAACACCTGCAATAATTCATTGGCAAATTTAATATTACTTTCTGTTTATTTGAATCCCGACATTAAGTTATAAATTCCGGTTGAGATTGAAAGTCAACTGAAGCCCGGGGATAGATATACAGTTACTGTTACAGCAGATAGCACTGTTTTTCAGACGCTAAAAGCAGGTTTTGATTGGGAGGAGTTGCGGCGACGTAGAGACTAATTAGCACCCGCTCCCACTCCGATGACAATCGATTAAATTTGTGAACTTCTCCGGGAAGTTCGTTGTGAAAAAAATTCTGAAAGACAGTCAGAGCTATGAAACTCGATAATAATTGAAAAATAAACTCTTATGCGATTTGGGCAGTATGTTAATAAAACAATCCTGGATGCAACATCACCACAGACGGGGGCGATCACGGGGGATTGCCACTACAAAACGGTATATATAGAGGCTTTGAGTAAGTCCTATAATTGTCATCCTGAACGAGAGTGTTGCGATCTTCGTGAAGGGTTGCTCTGATAATGAAAATTTACCGTATTACAAGGACACGGCGACACGGCAGTGCCGTGTCCCTACAGATGCCGCTTTCCACCAGTTGGTATAATTTACGATCGCATCGCCTGTTTTTGCTCCGCCTTCAAATCGCGGTTGCTAGCAGCAGCCAACTCCGCATCCAACAGCGTCTTACCCGTCGCAGCCAAATACACATCATCCAAACTCGGCCGAGATTGAGCAATCCCAAAAGTAGGCAATCCCGCATCTTTTAAAGCTTGCTGAATAGTCACCAGCGCATCGCTTTGCGGTGTTACTACTAAATTGAGAGAATTTCCTTGAGCCGTGTTGACAATTACTTCCTGCACAAAAGGCAGAGATTGCATCAGATTTTTAGCTTTTTCGGCTTCTTCCATCGGCGAAAACTCCCGAATCCGCAAAGTCACCCGATCGCCCCCAACCCGATTTTTCAACTCCTCCGGCGTGCCCTCAGCAATTACCGTACCCTTGTCAATAATCGCCACGCGATCGGCCAAAGCGTCAACTTCTTCGAGATAGTGACTCGTAATCAAAACCGTCGTACCTTCCTCCCGCAAGCGGCGCAGGAAATCCCACACCACCACCCGGCTTTCAATATCCAGCCCGACTGTCGGTTCGTCTAACACCAAAACATCAGGCTGGTGCAGCAGCCCAGCAGCCAAATCCAAGCGTTTGCGGATACCGCCGGAATAAGTGCCCGTCTTTTTATTTTCCCACTCCTCCAAACCGAGGAGTTTCACCATTTCGTCAATCCGCCCTTTAATCGTATTGCGCGGCAAATGGTAAAGCGCTGCTTGCAGTTGCAGGAGTTCCCTGCCCGTCAGCACCTTATCGAGAGCAACTTCTTGGGCGACGTAGCCGAGTTTTTGTCTGGCAATTCTCGGCTGGCTGACAGCAGAAATGCCAGACACTTCAATACGTCCGCTATCGGGGGCACTCAAAGTACAAAGTACCCGCAGGGTTGTGGTTTTGCCTGCACCGTTGGGGCCTAGCAAACCAAATATTTCCCCCGGTTCTACCTTGAAGGAAACATCTTTAACGGCTTCTACAGTGCCGTAGCGTTTCTGAAGATTTTCAATTAAAACGGCGGGAGCCATATATTTTGGGGATGAACTGGTTGTTAATATTTTGACACTTCCGGGCTCAAATTGCCGGAATGGTCGATCGACTAATGCGACTGGCTGTGCTGGTAACGATCGCACACTCCTCGTCAACCGCAAACTGCTTATAGTTTTGATTCTTAATATCAGTTTAAAAAATATTCACTTTAGAGCGGTTTTCAACCCTGATATAGCATTTCTCAATAAAGTGAGGTATGCCCTATGCCCACTGAGGCCTATGCCCACTGAGGCCTATGCCCGCTTATCAAGCGTACACCTCATGTTACTGAGAAAGGCTATATTCATCAGTTTTCCCACTCTCCAATCTCCCCTCTCAAATCCAAAAAATTATGAGTTTTGAGTTAATTATAACTTTTCAGTTAGTAACTCAAAACTCACAATTGTTCAACAAGTAGAGATGCACCCGAAACCTGTTATTTTATAATTATCTCTACCTATAGGCTCATGTGTAGCGAGATTCTGATAATTAACACACTGGTCAAACACATCACACTTTCGAACCCATTATTAAACACAAAAAACTTCCCGAAGTGGCAAGTTATACTTGTAATGAGTTCCCCAACAAATGTAACCGTATGCCCGTGCTTTCAACCCCGATAGTTATCAGTCATTACCAATTATTTAATCGAAAATCGCAAATCGAAAATGGTATTAACTCCCCTAAAGGGAGTGCCTGCCACGTCTTTAATCGACAATTTTTACCCAACCGCGGCGCACGTTGTACAGCAGTCGGTTGATGATGGCATACTCATCTTCATTCAGTGTTCTTTCTAAGAGTGCAGATCTGAGCTGTCTCCGGTCGTGGCGAGTCACGACGCTGGAGAACATGACCTGACCAAATAACTCTTCGAGTGTCATTTGGGATACTGACATGATAAACCTCCTAGTTGATTGAGACAGATAAAATTTTAACAGGCTTGTTGTATTTGTATTATGCACTCTGGGAGTGACTTCAAAGGCGATCGAACACATTGACACGGTGTGATTTTTTGGTTAAAAATCTGTGACCAAGACTTTGATGCCAAGTGACTTGGATCTCTTAAATTTGTGATGCTTGTCACTGAAGTCAGAAGTCAGAGGGAAAAAGGCTATCAAGCGCGATCGCCAAATCTCAGCTTCGCCGATCGCCCTCAAAAACTCTCCATCCCGTCCTCACCGCTTCTCAACATCATTTTCCCCTATGCCAATTTTCCAGCTAATTGAGGCATCGGTCAATAGTCGCCACAACCGACTCGGCCAACTCTTTCAGCGCGTAACCCCCCTCCAAACCAAAAGCTATGCGGCGGGTGAGTTGCAGACAGTATCCGGTGAAAGTACCGAAATCTGATGGCATCAGAGTCATGCTCGCCAGCGGATCGGACGCAGTAGCGTCATAACCAGCGCTGACAATCAACAAATCCGGTTCAAATTTGGACAAAAAAGGCACGACAAGAGATTCAAAGGCGCTCAGGTATTCAGCTATGCCACCGCCCGGATACAGGGGAATGTTCAGCACGTTGTCGTAAGCACCGCGCTCCTCGGCATCTCCTGTTCCCGGATAGCACGGAGATTGATGCAGGGAACAGTAGGCAATTTGCCGGCAGTTTTCCACCAAAGATTGAGTGCCGTTGCCGTGGTGCACGTCCCAGTCGAGGACAGCGACGCGGTTGATTCCCGGCTGTTCCAGGGCGTAGTGAGCAGCGATCGCAGCATTGGAAAACAAGCAAAAACCCATCGCGCGGGCGTTTTCGGCGTGGTGTCCCGGTGGCCTGGCCAGCACAAAAGCCGGTTCCCCCGCAGCCACCACTCGATCGACCCCATCGAGCCAAGCACTCGCCGCTAGCAGCGCTACATCGTAACTTTCAGCAGAAATCGGCGTATCACCGTCGAGGTAGCCGCCTCCCCGATGAGCCAAATGTTCGACTTCTTTGATGTATCTTTGCGAGTGAACTTTTTTGATAGCCGAGAACAGTTGTTGTTCGCGCTGCGGCACTGGGGTGGGCAGTTGCCACTCAATTTGAGCTGCCCAAGGAGCAGCTTTCAGAGCGTTGACGATCGCCGTTAAACGTTCTGGTCGCTCTGGGTGAAGCATTCCAGTCTTGTGCAGCAAGAAATCTTGGGAGTAGATGACGGGTAGCATCAGCAGATTTTAGAGTTAATATTTGAGATTTTAGATTTTCTGTTTGTTTCAATTCGGCCTTCGGCTGTGTGAAATTAAAATTGCTATCGAGTAACCATTTTAATTTCTTAGAGGAGCGTCAAAAAAACTCACGAAAGCATGAAACCCTTCAGCCTAAAAAAACCTTTTTAGCTTTTGCCAACTGCTGACAAAATTACCAACTGACAAATTATCAATTGTGCTTGTTTCGTCCCTTAATTTTTCTGGCAACTTTCCCATAAAGTCCAAGGCAAATTGTGATATAATTTCAGGAGTAATTGGCAATATTTGGCAGCTCTACTGAATCCAAACCGATTTTATCGCATTTTTGAGATTTATAGCGGTCAAATTTAAATTTTTAACGGAGTTTTTCAACCTATGAGCACCTCTGAGTCGCGGATAATCCCGACGGATCTGGGTAATGAGATGTCCCGATCGTACTTGGAATACGCCATGAGCGTAATAGTCGGTCGGGCGCTACCAGATGCCAGGGACGGTCTCAAGCCCGTTCACCGACGCATTCTCTACGCCATGAACGAATTGGGCTTGACTCCCGATCGACCTTTCCGCAAATGCGCCCGCGTCGTGGGGGAGGTGCTGGGCAAGTATCACCCGCACGGAGATACAGCGGTTTATGACGCCCTGGTGCGGATGGCTCAGGATTTTTCCATGCGGGAACGCCTGATCAACGGCCACGGCAACTTCGGCTCCGTTGACAACGACCCGCCCGCTGCCATGCGGTACACCGAATGTCGCCTCACAGCTTTGACTAGCGACTCCATGCTGCGCGACATCGACTCCGAAACAGTTGATTTCGGCGACAACTTCGACGGTTCCCAGCAAGAACCCCTCGTACTCCCGGCACGCATCCCCCAAATTTTGCTCAACGGTTCCTCCGGGATTGCTGTAGGGATGGCCACCAACATTCCGCCACACAATTTAGGCGAAATAATTGACGGTTTAGTAGCACTAATCCACAATCCAGCAATTACCGACCTGGAATTGATGCAGTACATTCCCGGCCCGGACTTTCCCACCGGAGGGCAAATTCTGGGCAGAAGCGGCATTCGCGATGCTTACACCACTGGTCGCGGTTCGATTACAATGCGCGGAGTCGCCGGCATTGAAACCATCGAACATCCGGGCCGCCCCGACAAAGAAGCAATTATTATCACCGAATTGCCTTACCAAACAAACAAGGCAGCTCTAATTGAGAAAATTGCCGAACTTGTCAACGACAAAAGATTAGATGGAATTTCCGACATTCGCGACGAAAGCGATAGAGACGGAATGCGGATCGTGATCGAACTTAAGCGCGATGCCTATCCTCGCGTCGTCCTCAACAACCTCTATAAACAAACACCCCTCCAAGCCAACTTTGGAGCTAATATGTTAGCGCTAGTAAATGGGGAACCCCAACTACTTACGCTCTCCCAATTCCTCAATGTCTTCCTAGATTTCCGCATTGAGACAATTACTCGCCGGACTCAATATGAGCTCCGCAAAGCAGAAGAACGCGACCACCTTCTGCAAGGCTTATTAATTGCCCTAGACAACTTAGATGCAATTATTCACCTAATTCGCGCCGCTGCCGACTCCGCCGCAGCGAAACAAGAATTGATGGATAATTACGGTCTTTCAGAACAGCAATCAGACGCAATTCTGCAAATGCAGTTACGGCGTTTGACAGCATTAGAAGCACAAAAAATTCAGCAAGAACACGAAGAACTGCGAGCTAAAATCGAAGATTTGGAAGATATCTTAGCGCGCCGGGAACGCATCTTAGAAATCGCCGAATTTGAAGCAGTCGAAATCCAAACTAAAATCGCCACTCCTAGACGCAGCGTCATCGAACACGCCGAAGGAGAAATCGATGAAAGAGATTTAATTGCCAACGAACAAGCAATTATTCTGATTACAGAGCAAGGCTACATCAAGCGGATGCCGGTCAGCACTTTCGAGGCCCAAAGTCGCGCTACTCGCGGCAAAGCAGGCGCGAAAATGAAAGAAGACGACGGAGTAGAACATTTTCTTTCCTGCTGCGATCACGATAGCGTTTTGTTCTTCAGCGATAGGGGCGTAGTTTACTCTGTCAAAGCTTATCAAATCCCCGTCTGTTCCCGGACAGCCCGTGGCACTCCTGTGGTGCAACTGCTGCCGATTCCTATAGAAGAAAAAATCACTTCTATGGTGTCAGTCACAGAATTCACCAGCGAAGAATACTTGGTCATGCTGACTCGCGGCGGCTACATTAAAAAAACCGCACTTTCCGCTTTTGGCAACATCCGCACTAATGGATTAATCGCGATTTCTTTAGAAGAAGGCGACCAACTGCGCTGGGTACGGAGAGCAAAAGTGGGTGACAGCATCATCATCGGTACGCGCCAAGGCATGGCAATTCATTTCCGCACCAATCACGAACAGTTGCGCCCTGTTGGCCGCGCGACGCGGGGTGTAAAATCGATGAAATTGCGATCGGGCGATGAGTTGATCAGCATGGACATATTGCCCAGTTCAATTGTTGCCGAGATTGCTGAATTGGAAACTGAAGATTCGGAATTCGAGGGAGCTAATATTGCTCAGTTAGAAACTGAAGATTCGGAATTTGAAGTAGCAGAAATTACTGACCTAGAAACTGAAGATGCGGAATTAGAAGATGAAGAATTAGAACTGCAATCCGAGGAAATTGAAGGCGAAGAAGCCGAAGGAATTACCAAAAGTAGCAGCGACGTTCCTTCAGTGTTGGTAATCACCACCAACGGCTATGGCAAGCGGGTTCCAGTTTCTCAATTCCGCCTACAAAGACGGGCTGGCAAGGGATTGACGGCTACTAAATTCAAGTCTAAAAAGGCTACAGATTACGTAGCTGCGCTGCGAATTGTCAACGAAGATGACGAGTTGATGATCATTACCAACCGAGGTATTATTATCCGCCAGGCTGTGAGTGCGATTTCCACGCAATCGCGAACTGCAACGGGCGTGCGGGTGCAGCGGTTGGATGAGGATGATTCGATCGTAGCTGTGGCTTTAGTGCCGCCTGCTGGTGAAGAATCGGCCGAAGAATCGGAATCGGAGGAAGTGGCAGAATAGTCATAGGTTAATAGTTTGTAAGGTACGCGCTGCGTACCTTACTGCTGAAGGGTAAAAATGCGATCGTCTATTCCCGGTTTCTGCCTCCAAGACTGGTCAACATTTAATACTAATTATGAAAAAATACCTCTAGGGACACCGCATTGCCGTGTCCTTAATGCGATCGTTGACAATCGATCCCATAATTGCTATAGCATAATAGAATCCTAAAGTTAATAGCAAAAGTCTGTAAAAATGCCTTATTTAACAGCAGAAAACGACATCAAAGCACTCATCGCTAAATTTGCCCAAGCTAAAATCCTGTGGGTGGATACAGAAATAGCAGACTATAAATCAAACCCCAGATTATCTCTGATTCAGGTGTTAGCTGACTCCACAGATGCGACGGGAGATGCCACTTTTCTACTAGATGTCTTGGATCAACCAGAATTGGCAAAAGATTTCATCAACCAAATCATGGTCAATCCAGATATTGAAAAAGTTTTGCACAACGCCAGCTATGACATCAGATTTCTGGGCAACGACGACGCTCAAAATGTCACTTGCACATTAAAAATGGCGAGAAAGATTCCCACTTACATTCTGCCATTACCTAATCGACAACTCAAAATTTTAATAGAAACACTTTGTGGCATTGCTTATGTAGATAAAACCGAACAAAGCGGGGATTGGGGCAAGCGTCCCCTGACCGAGAAGCAGCTAGAATATGCCAACATGGACGCGGTTTATTTAGCTGGAGTGCATCGCCGCCTGGTAGAAATCCTTGCCCAATGTTACCCCGAACCCGCAACGGAAAACTTGACAGCATTGGGCGAAAAATATCAGGAAATAGAATCTCGGTGGAAGCCACTAGACTCAGAAATCGCTGAAGTGAAAGAACGATTTAAAGCGGGGATGCTGGCCCAAAAGCTCAAAGACAGTTCTTATTTTGAGCTTTCCAGTTCGATAGCTATGAAAGTAGACTTTCTCACCCTGGCAAGACTGACGCAAACTGAGGGAATTGAGTTAAATTTTCCGGTGACACTGACGAAAGAAATTCAAAAACAGTTAGGCGAACTCATCGCCGATCCATCTTTGGAAGTGGAGGATATTGCTAGTTGGCGCTTGAATTATAATGTACAGCAGCGGCGAAAATCTACTAAGAAAGTTGCGCCAGAACCGGATAGTGAGGATTTAACTGCATTGGGGGAAAGGTACAAAGAAATTTTGCCTGAATGGAAGTTGTTGGATTCAGAAGTTGAGCATCTGAAAGAGCGCATTAAAAAAGCAATGTTGGTGCAAAATCAGGAAAATACTCCCCATTTTAAGTTATCCAGTTCCTCGATTTTGAAGGTGGATTTTGCTAAATTAGCAAAAATTGCGTTATCTATGGGAGTTGAGTTAGATTTTATGGTGACGCTGACTCAATACATCCAAAAGCGGTTAGGGGAAGCGATTAACAAAATTGATGTGCAAATTGAGTATATTACGAGTTGGCGGATGACGGCTAAGACGGTGGAAGAGGAAGATGATGATGATGAAATCCCTTTTTAACTACTAAAATATCAAGTTTTCTCTCATTTTTCTGTGTTTTTAGGGGTCTGGGAGCGAGAGAAAGAGGTCTAGAAACAATGCCGAATAAGGGGGTTGCCGCCTGTATACCCTGTTGATAAAAGCGATGTTTATTACAAGTTAAATTCATTAACAATTGTACAGATTCACAATATTTATCCAAATAATTGACCCAATGCTCTCCATCTTGCGCCAACGCCAAAGGTACTCCGTCTGCGGTATTTTTTGCTTTGTTCTTTAGGCGGAACTTCCCCGCTTTGGGGCACGGCTGTTTCATTCTCAGAAAAACCAGGATTTTGTAGGGGCAATGCTAAGAGTGCCCGCCCAGGCCCAGACACGATAAATTGGGCATTTCAGCGATCGCGGCTCTTCACGAGGGTTTGCCCCTACAAGAGTAATGAAACAGCCCTGCCTTCTAGGGGCGGCCTCAGTTATTCAGATTTAAGAGAAGCCATATCAATTACAAAGCGATATTTCACATCGGACTTGAGCAGTCTTTCGTAGGCTTCGTTGACTTTCTGGATAGGGATAACTTCGACATCGGCGGTGATGTTATGTTCACCGCAAAAGTCGAGCATCTCTTGGGTTTCGGCGATGCCGCCGATCATAGAGCCAGAAAGACTGCGGCGACCCATAATCAGACTAAATGCCGCGACATCTAGAGGCTTTTCAGGCGCACCAACCAGGGTGATGTTACCGTCGAGGCGGAGCAGGTTGAGATAAGCGTTAATGTCGTGCTTGGCGGCGACGGTATCGAGGATAAAATCGAAGCTACCAGCGTGCTTTTGCATCTCGTCAGCATTACGGGAAACAACAACTTCATCGGCACCCAGGCTGAGTGCGTCTTCTTTCTTGTCGGGGGACGTGGTAAAGACAACGACGTGTGCTCCCATTGCATGAGCAAGCTTCACGCCCATGTGTCCCAATCCGCCCAGACCGACCACACCTACTTTCTTACCCTCTGTGACTCCCCAATGACGGAGTGGCGAATACGTGGTAATGCCTGCACACAGGAGTGGCGCAACCCCGGCGAGATCGAGGTTATCTGGAACGCGGAGAACGAAGCGTTCATCGACAACGACGCTATCGGAGTAGCCCCCATAGGTGACTGGAGCAGTCTTGTGCTTGTCTGGGGAGTTGTAGGTTAAGGTCACATTTTGGCAGAACTGCTCAAGGCCTGTTTTGCAATGGGGACAAGTGCCGTCCGAGTCAACCATGCAGCCGACCCCAGCGAGGTCGCCGGGCTTGTACTTGGTAACTGCCGAGCCAACCTGAGTGACACGTCCGACAATCTCATGACCAGGAACGATCGGGTAGGTCGTGGACATGAAATCGCTCCACTCGTCCCGCACTGAATGCACGTCAGAGTGACAGATGCCGCAGAAGAGGATCTCGATCTGCACATCGTGTTCGGTTGGATTGCGCCGTGCGATCGTGTCGGAGGCTAGCGGTGATGTTGCACTGGCTGCGGAATAAGCTTTCGTGTTGTACATGAATCAATGCTCCTAGCTGTTTACGTTTGGTATATGGTACTGTTCGTCGCTAATGTCGCCTACCGCCTGCGGGGCGATATGAGTCATCGCCGTTAACGGCAGTGGCGATGGCGATCGTGCTTTTTTGTCGTGCGGTTAAGGTTTGATTAGGTTGGCGACGATTACTGCACCGTTTGTCCACCGTCGATGACCATAGCGTGTCCAACCATGAAGGCAGCCGCGTCCGAACACAGCCAAACAACTGCCGCAGCGATCTCCTCAGGCTTGCCCATCCGTCCGATCGGCTCCTCCGCAATTACCTGCGCTCGCCCTTCGTCCGTGCCGCCAGTGAAGCGACCCATCATCGGGGTGTCGATGTAGCCGGGACAGACGGCATTGACGCGGATATTCTGGGCGGCGTAGTCGAGGGCTGCCGCCTTGGTGAGACCAATTACGCCATGTTTCGCGGCAGTGTATGCGGGGCTGCCCTTGATGCCGATGATTCCTGCCCCCGATGAGGTATTGACGATCGCGCCACCACCCTGTTTAAGGATCAGCGGGATCTCGTGCTTCATACACAGGAAAACGCCGCGCAGGTTGATGTCGATGATCCGGTTCCACTCTTCTTCCTCGTACTCTGCGGTCGGAGCTGGATTCCTCGGCTCGATGCCCGCGTTGTTGAAGGCGAAGTCCAGCCGCCCGAAAGCCTCAACGGTCTTGTCCAGAGCCGCTTTCACGTCCTCGGCTTGCGTCACGTCGCACTTAACTGCGATCGCCTGTCCGCCCTGGTCTTCGATCAGGCGTACCGTTTCTTGATTGCCCTGTTCTGAAATGTCAGCAGCTACGACCTTAGCGCCTTCACGGGCAAACGCCAGTGCCGCCTCGCGACCAATGCCGCTTGCTGCTCCGGTGACAAAAGCCACCTTATCTGTGAAGTTTCCATTCAAATTGGATACCATATTTTCTCCTGTATTAAAACGACAGTTTTTCGCTTACCGACTGAGGTGCTGATGGAAAAAGGACGCAAGCTTGTCCCACGGGATAAGGTTCACCCGATCGTATAAATCGACATGGCCAGCGTTGGCAACTATGTAGAGTTCCTTTGGTTCGGCTGCGCGTTTGTAAGCATCTTCACTGAACTCCCTAGAGTGTGCATCTACGCCCGTGATGAACAGCATGGGACGAGGCGAAATCGTCTCAATGTCATTGAACGGGTAGAAGTTCAGGAATTTGACGTTACTGGTCAGTGTCGGATGGGTTGTAAGTTTCGGGGACGAACCTTCGGGGGTGTATTCGCCCCTGGGAGTGCGGTAGAAGTCATAGAACTCACGCTCAATGGCAGTGGAGTTCTCATTCAGTTCATGCACAGTTCCGCTTGTGTATTTGGTCTCGCCGCCCGTGAACTCCATATAGCGTTGCTCAGCCGCCTCTGCGATGGCTTGCTTCCTCTGTTCGAGGGTCGCAGAATGCCTCAGCCCGTTACGGATAGCCGCACCCATGTCATACATACTGACCGTCGCAATGGCATTCAGGCGCGGGTCAATCTTGGCGGCGCTGATGGCGAAGCTTCCGCTGCCACAAATCCCAAGAACGCCAATCCAGTTCCTATCAACGAATGACTGGGTGCCCAAAAAATCGACCGCAGCACTGAAATCTTCGGCATAAATATCCGGCGAAACAACGTTGCGGGGCTGCCCCTCACTTTCACCCCAAAAGGACAAAGGGACAAGGTGACGAATCCCTGGTCTGCCAGTTTTTGGGCATATAGACTCGCGCTTTGTTCTTTGACTGCGCCCATTGGGTGCCCGACTATGATTGCGGGATTCTTGGCGTTCCGATCCAAGTCTTTGGGAATGAAGAGATTCCCGACAACTTGCATATTGTATTGGTTTTTGAACGTAACTCTTTGCACGGTCACTTTGTCACTTTGATAGAAGTTGTCCGCCCCCTCGACTACAGCGGACTGCTGCGCGAGTGCTTGGGGGCTATTACGCGAGACGTGTGTTTTGTCGAGTGCAAATGCCGCCGCTGTGCAGATTGCACTCATCAAGAGGGTTGGTATTAAAATGCGGTATTTCATTCAGTTCTCGATAAGTGTGGGTTTATATGGCAGGTTCGCTTCGGTTCGATCGCCATCGCCAGCCGTTTCATTTCCGTACCCTCTTTATTGCGATCGCAGCTCGATCGTCACTTCTACAGAACCAGGCACATTCAATGTCTCGATGTCACCGTCAATTTTTCCGAGAATAACCAGTCCGTTTGAGTATCCAAAATCGTTGTAATACATGGCCAAATTCCCCCAGGGAGCGTAATAGGCAATATCTCCAACCGCAGGATCACTGCCCGGAGGGGCATCTTCTGTCGATAATCGTCTTGGCAAATCACTAACTTTTTCGGTGTTCGCGTGGTCTTCCAGCGTCAGTGTCAATGGCAGCAGGGAAATAAAATCCTGAGTGGTTTTGCTGTCAATCAACGTGGCTGTAATGACTTTGTTTCCGACCTTGATGTTTATCTTCATCCTGTTTGGCTGCTCGGTTGATAGTTCAGTTGGCATTTCTGACGGGGCGCTGCTAGGCATCCTGTTATCGGCACGGCAGGCTGAGGAACTCAGGGACATTGCTAAAGCGAGAACCAAAATCAGCATTCGCTTCTGACCGTTTTTTCCTTTAGTGGGAAACCCTCTCAAAAGCATCAGGATCTCCCTTCATACTGCTCGTCGCTGACCTGTTCCATCCAGTCCACAGGGCTACCGTTGAGCGCCTCGTGAATGGCAGTATGAGTCATGGCTGTAGTGGCTGTAGCTCCGTGCCAGTGTTTCACACCTGGTGGAATCCAGACGACATCGCCAGGTCTAATCTCCTGAATTTGACCACCCCAGTGCTGAACCCAGCCAACTCCAGCCGTCACAATCAGGGTCTGCCCCAAGGGATGGGTGTGCCATGCGGTTCGGGCACCTGGCTCGAAGGTGACACTTGCGCCAGATGCGCGTGATGGATCGTGCACCGGAAAAAGAGGATTGATGCGTACAGAACCCGTGAAATATTCGGCAGATCCTTTAGTGGAAAGCTGCGAACCGTTCCGCGTGATTTCTACGGTCTGTGGGCGATCGCCAGATGAGACTTGTGTATGACCTGCCTGTGCAAACCCCAAAGCCAATAAGGAAAATGTCATGACAGGTATCGTGAGCCGTTTCATTTCTGTTCCTCCATGTTTGTACTTAGTCATGCAAAGCTTGACCACAGCGACCGATGCCTGCCGTGTATTGGAGGATGCTTCTGGTGCGATCGTGAGAAAGCTTGACCAAACAAATTTGAGTTTTCTCTTGAAGAGAAATCCAGACGCTTACAATTCGCCGGAATCGTTTTTCATTGCTTTAGCCTCATTCTAAGAATCCTCAAGGGCAAGCAATAGAACGATCGTCTAAGATTGTTGTACAATCCTGCAAACTTAGAAATTAACGCTGCCAAAACGACTGAAAAGTCCGCTAGGTCGTTAATGAACGACCAGCAGGCTCTTCGCGAGGCAGATAGAGCGCAAGCCCACAGAGACGAACTGACTCAGCGGATTGCACAGGCGATTCGTCATGATGGGACGATTGAGCCGCTGAAGGGATTGCACTTCAATCGCTCCTCCTCACCGTCAGAATCCATTCATAGTGTCTCTATTCCTGCCTTTTGTGTCATTGCTGAGGGCAGCAAAGAAGTGCTTCTGGGCAGCGCGATCGCGCTTCAGTACGACCCGATGCATTATCTGCTTGCTACGATCGAACTGCCGATTGTCAGCCAAATACTTGAAGGGTCCAAAGCGCAACCGTACCTTAGCCTTCGCCTCGATATCGACCCCACACTTGTCAGTTCAGTCATGGTTGAGGCGGGCGATTTCTCACCACAAAGGGGTGCCAATGTAAAAGCGATTGACGTGATATCAACTCCGCTAGAATCGGAATTGTAAAATCGAATCAACAGTCAATACTCAACTATCATTCAGTTTTTCGACCCGCCCGTTAACAGTCATTAGTCATTAGTCAACAGTCAACAGTCAACAGCCAACAGTCAACAGTCAACAGTCAACAGTCAACAATAATTCCGATGCAACCGGAATTGATGTGAGTCAATTGGATGTGCCTCTGCTGGATGTGGCTATACCTCTTCGTTCCTAGTTTCAACCGAACTCAGCGCCGCTTTGAGGGTATGCCAAGCCAAAGTTGCACACTTAACCCGCATCGGATATCGGGAAACACCTTGCATGATATTGAGTTTCTCCAACGGAGGCTCAAACAGAGTATTCCCCGCTACCATCTCGCGGAACTCTTCTACCATTAAAAGCACCTGTGAAATAGTTTTACCTTTGATAGCGATCGCCATTAAGTCAGCAGAAGCAAGGCACAAAGCACAACCTGCACCTTCAAATTTAATATCTGCAATTTTACTTTCTGCTTCATCTAGTACCAGCGTTAAATCAACCACATCACCGCAATAGGGATTTTCTCCTCGGTGTTGACGGTGTACTGGGTTAGTTTTTCCTTTATTTTGCGGTTTTGTGGCGTGTGTCAAAATTACTTGTTGGTAAATTTGGCGATCGTTAGTTTTCATAATCTATTCACTCTTTAAAATTTTTTAATAGCAACTGCTTGTAATCGTCCGGGGTATCAATATCAATCGCAGCTTCTGGTATTAGCAGAATCAATCCTCTATCTATATATTTTTGTATTAACGGTTTTGCACCTTTATCTCCTTCAAGCTGCATCAGTTCGGGAAATAAGGCATTGCTAAACAGGGCTGGTACGCCTGTAGTTTCGTTATACTTTGAGGCAACAATTACTTTTTGCGTTTCGTGATAATACTGAATCAATTGATTGAAAATCTGGGGAGAAACTAGCGGCTGGTCTGCAAGTGAGATGATAACTGCATCAAGTTTAGAGTTAGTTTTCAGTAGCATACTAATACCAGCGCGAATAGAAGAAGACATTCCCTCTTGCCATTGGGAGTTCTCTACAACTTGCACAGCCTTTGGCATTAGTTCCGGTTTAATTTGTTCTGCATAAGCTCCCAGGACTACTATGATAGGTTGACAAAGAGAAGCTAAGGCAACTTCAACCGCATGGAGTATCAGGCTGCGTCCTTGATAAGAAAGTAATTGTTTTGGTCTTCCCATGCGGGTTGCAGATCCAGCAGCGAGAATAATTAGACCAATTTTAAATACCATACCCAAGTTTTGAATTTTTGATTATTAAGAACATACTCGTATTAGCCATTAACTTTTTGATTGTTGACTATAGCAACCCTCGCATCATTTGTGAATCTTTTACTCCGTCCCCAAGGCATCGGGGAGGGTTGGGGTGGGGTAAAAAATTTACGGCTCATTTAGAATTGCTATATTGATAGAATCATGAATAGGTAGAGTGCGATTTCTTAAAAAACCACCTTGATGCTTTGCTGTTACTGCTTGAATTTCGGCGATAATCGCCAGAGCAATTTCTTCCGAATTATCTGCCCCAATGTCGAGTCCCACCGGACTATATAAATTTTGTTGCTGTTGTGGAGTGGGGATAACTCCTTCTTGTTGTAGTTCTTGTAATAATCGGGCTGTTCTTTTCTTAGGGCCGAGTACACCTAAGTATTTTAAGCCAGAAGGCAATAACACTCTCAGCAATTCCAGGTCGTCTAAATAATTATGAGTCATAACTACAGCAACAGCACGCTCATCTATATCGATTTTTTTTAATACATCATGAGGAGAACAAAATTCAACTCGATCGGCTTCTTGAAAACGCTTTCGGCTTGCTTCCCGTTGGCGGTGATCGACTACAGTAATATGCCATCCTAACTGTTTGCCAAAGCGAACAACGGGAAGAACGTCATACCCAGCACCCAAAATTACCAGCGACAGCGGCGGCTGAATGACTTGAATAAAAACTTCAACTTTCCCGCCTATTAACTGATATTGTTTCCCTACCGAGGTTTTCTGTTGAAGTGCTGCTTGTGTATCCCTTAAAACCGCTGCTGCTAATTCCTCATCGCTGATGTGGTTGATGATATCTGAATTTAGTAGCAAGCGATCGCCTATTTGAGATTTGCTTTCACCCTCTATATTAAATACAGTTGCAATAGCGCTCTCAAACCGAGCATCAAGGCATTTGTGGACAAAACTAATTTGGTTCGGCTCGTTTACTGGCAACGATTCAATTAAAACATAAGCAATGCCTTGACAGCCAAGCCCCAACCCCCAAATTAAATCTTCCTCGGAGGTGGAGTCATACTTAACCACACAAGGACTACCAGTGTTCATTACCTGCTGTGCTTTCTCAAATACATCACTTTCCAAACAGCCACCGCTAATTGCACCTACTATCAAGCCATCTGCACCCATCAACATTCGCGCACCAGGACGGCGATAAGTTGAACCTTCCACTTTAACTAAAGTTGCCAAGGCTAGCTTTTTTGTCGTGTCTTTTACTTGCTCTAAAGCAGCCATAATATCGTGTATTTCTTTCATTGCTCGGCCTAAAAATTTTTGTATCTCACTGTTTAAGTTTGATTATAAGGACTTCAGCATAGGGCACGATATAACGATACTTGCAAGTTATTGTACAATCCTGCAAAATTCTTCTTCTAAACTAATCATGGGACAAGCCTGTAAAGCTTTGGTGTGATGACTTTTAGCTTACTTGCTTGTCCCTTTCTTATCCCGAACTCACGTTACATAAAAATCGCACGGCTCAGACGAACCCCGAAATCGGCATCCGGATTTGTCGTGGCGTCACCCAGCCGCTCTTGAATCACTGCAACTGCTAAGTCCCGGCGCTTTGGCGATCGTGATGCGTCGGCAGATGCCAGCGCTGCCGCCATCTGTTCGCGCGTGAGATCGGTGCAATAGCAGGGCGTGCCGGGTTGCTGACGCCACGAATCGGCGATCGTGCCCGCGTCGAAAGCCTCAAGCCCGGTGTCTTCGACCAGCGCCATCGCCACTTCACGATCCTTCTCGCGGTCAGCAGCCACAGGGAGGGCTATACGGTCAGGGCTTCCAGCAGGCTTGCCCAAGGTGGCGAAGGAGCCAGACCCGATCGCGTTCCACGCTTTGGCGATCGGCCTGCCTAGCTGTTCGGCTACCCAAAGGCTCTCAACCTGCCCGGCCTCGATGGCATCGATCTTGTCGTCGCGGTGGGGATAGTAATTAGACGTGTCGATGACGACTGTCTCGGCTGGTAGGTTGGCTATAAGTGGCGCGATTGTGGGAATGCGGTTGAGAGGGATCGAGAGGATCACCACGTCAACGTCCTCCACCGCTTGGGCCGTCGAGACCGCGCGTGCACCAAACTCCAGCGCATCGGCCGCAATGGTTTCGGGGCCGCGCGAGTTGGCGACCTTTACGTCATGTCCGGCCTGAGCCAGTTTGCGGCCCAAGGTCTTTCCAATGTTACCAGCACCTAAAATGCCGATTTTTAAATTCTTTGTGTTACTCATGAAAAATGTTCCTTCTTATTCCGTTGCTTGATAGGGTCGTGCCAACCTGTTCAAGGTGTCACGCAGTTTGGCCAGTCAGGAGCATTGGCCGCCGATACGGGCGATCAACTTGCCGTTGACCGCACCTCCCAGACGTTCGAGAGCCTCGGGGACTTCAGCGAACGATATGATCTTGTCGATTGGCATGGAGATCTTCCCTTCGGAGAACAAACGACCTAGTGTCGCGATCGCGTCGTCGCGCTCTTCAGCGGTGCGGACGCTGTGCAAAGCGCCGGTGACGGAAATGCCATGCGTTAGGATATTGAAGGGCTCTATTGTGGGGAAAGTCGAACCACCGGCAAAGCCGATCAGGATATAACGTCCGCCGATGGCAATCGCGTCGAGCGCTTGCTCGGCTAATGGCGACCCGACCGTGTCATAGATGATATCGGCGCCTTTGCCTCCGGTCAGCGCGCGAACCTGCTCGATGAACGAACCGGCCTTAAGATTGATGACGTGGTCGGCGCCTTGCTCCCGGCAGAACGCGGCCTTGTTCCCGTCGCGCACGGTGGCGATCACGTTAAGGCCCAAAGCCTTAGCGAGCTGGGTCGCGGTGGAACCGGTGCCGCCCGATCCGCCAAGTACGAGCAGCGTCTCGCCCGGCTTCGCACGGGCGCGGTTGACCAGCCCGACATAAGCGACATGGAATGTTCCCAGGAACGCTGCCGCCTGCTCGTCGGGCATGTCGTCGGGTGCTAGCACCGCGCCAACGCCTGGGGAGAGGCAATACTGCGCCAAGCCACCTGAGCCGCGGGTGAAATTGGTGCCGCCGATCACCCGCGTGCCAATGGGAAAAGGATAGTCGCGTCCTGCCGTTTCCACGATGCCGACGACCTCCTGGCCCGGAGTCACTGGCGGCGTAGGCGTGAGGAAGTAGCGGCCTTCCAGCATCATGCGGTCAGGCAGACCGATATTGGTCGCCAATACCCTGAGCAGCGCCTCTCCTGGTCCTGGAATAGGAATGTCGATATCGACCAGCTTCAAAACATCACTGGGTTTGCCGAAGGTCTCTGCGCGCCAGGCTTTCATTATCAAACTCCAATATTTCAATCATGGATGTTTCAATCATGGATGGCGTTGCTCGCTCATCCTCTCCAGAGCGAAGTCGCTCCACAGCAAATGATGCCTTTACATTTGCAATATCCGGCTGAGACGAAGAAAGTATTCCGGGTCGGGATTAAGGGTGGTGCCTTCAGAGCGCTCCAGCAATATCGCCCACGTCAGATCACGCCGCTTGGATAAGCGCTCTCTTTCGGCCCAGGCCAGCGCATCGGGTAACTCTGCCAAGGTGAGGTCAGTGCAATACACAGGCGATCCCGGCTGCATCCGCCATGAGTCTTCGAGTGTGCCTGCATCGAAGGCATCAAAACCCGTATCTTCCACCAGCGCTAATCCCACTTCACGATCTCGGTCCCGGTCTGCCGCCACAGGCAAAGCAATACGGTCGGGGCTTCCTACAGGCTTCCCCTTGTTCGCAAATGAGTCCGAAACGATGGTGTTCCACGCTTTGACGATAGGACGGCCTAACTGCTCGACGACCCACAAGCTCTCGACCTGCCCCGCGTCGATGGCCTCAATCCTGTTGTCGCGCACGGGGTGGTAGTTCGAAGTGTCCATGACAACGGTGTCCTCTGGCAAGCCCGCGAACAAGGGCGCAACCTTGGAGTAGCTGGTGGGATTGATGGAGAGAATGACCACTTCAACGTCCTGCACGGCTTCGGCTGATGTAACGGCGCGCGCACCGGACTCCAGCGTATCGGCGGGGATGGTCTCTGGGCCACGCGAGTTAGCGACCTTTACGTCATGTCCGGCCTGAGCCAGTTTGCGGGCCAAGGTCTTTCCAATGTTACCGGCGCCCAAAATGCCGATCTTCAAGTTCTTTGTGTTATTCATGGTAAATCCTGCGTGTAAATCTTCCGTTTTGAATGTGAATGTCTGTTAGTGAATGTCTGTTAGTTGTGGAAGGTCACGCTCTCCTCGATAGGGGCTTTGTCGATCCGGTAGCGATTGGCGGTGGCCGTCTTGTCGGGATAGCCGAATGAGATACCGAACAGCATCTTCAGGGACGGATCGATGCCCAACAGCTCGCGAATCGTGTCGGCGTAAAAGCCGAGCATCGTCTGCGGTATGCCGCCAAGCCCGTGCGCCGTCAGCGACAGCAACAACGTCTGAGCGTACATTCCAATGTCGCCAGCCACTCGCACATCGTCGCCAAAGGAAGGCATGAAGAGCAACGCGGCGTGCGGCGCACCAAAAAATTCCAGATTGTATCGCGAGGCGGTGCGGCGATCTTCGGTTGCCTCGCGCGGGACGCCAATCGCCTGATAGTAGGCCGCGCCTTGCGCCTTTGAGCGCTCGCTGTAGACGCCCCAAAAATCGGCTGTGGAGAAGCTAAAATCCGGTGTCAGTCGCCCTGCCTCGTCGTCCGCAAGGAGAGCCTTGCTGAGCGCGTCGCGTGTCGCGCCGGAGACGATGTGAACCTGCCAGGGCTGGGTGTTGCAGTTCGAGGGTGCACGCTGCGCGTCTTCCAGAACCGAGCGGAGCACAGCGTCGGGGACAGGGGTTGGCAGGAAACTCCGGACAGAATGGCGCTCACGCACAGTCTCCTTAAAAGACAATGTTTGCGACGGCCCGTTTGCTAATTCGATCGGGCTGGTTGGTACAGGTGTTGTATTTGACATGGTGAATCCGAAAAAGGTGGTCATTCGGTAATCGAGTCGGGGGCCTTGGCCGAACGGGGATGACCTAGCCCGTTCAAGGTGTCGCGAAGCTCGGCAAGGTCTTCATCGGAGAGACGGCAGGCCGTCTCGATCTTTTCAGGGATCGAGCACGCTGCCTCGCGGAGTGCCTCGCCCGCTTCTGTCAGATCGATAAGAACGCGACGTTCGTCCTGCAGGTCACGGTTGCGCGTCACCAACCCCGCGCTCTCAAGGCGCTTTAAGAGGGGCGTCAAGGTTCCGTTATCCATACCGAGTTCTTGCCCTACTTCCCCAACAGTGCGCGGGGTGCCCTCGTAGAGAGCGAGCATGACCAGAAACTGAGGATAGGTCAGGCCCAAAGGCTCAAGAAAGGGCCGATGAAGCCGAATGACGCGGTTCGACGCACTATAAAGGGCAAACGAAAGCTGCCTCCCCACCTGTCGCCGTTGGTTGATGTTCGAGTTGTTATCCATTTTTAAATCCAGTCAACTACTATTATATAGCACACTACATAATAGTTCAATACCTATAATTCACTTTTTTCTGGACCAGTCTTGTACCCATTCCCATGCGTTGCACCAAGGCGACGGTACGAAGATTCTTCCACACACCCCACCGTTGCCAGCGCGCACCGTGCCCCCTGAGGTTCGCGGAGGCGATCGCTGCGACTAGCGCTGGCACTTCATTCAACAAATGACCTAACTCACAGCAGCTTTTCCGGCGTAATCGGCAGGTCCCTGATGCGTTTGCCCGTGGCATGAAACACAGCGTTGGCGATCGCCGCCGGGATGCCGACCATGCCGAGTTCGCCCATGCCCTTGACACCGAGCGGATTGACGACTTTATCCTCCTCCTCAACGAATATCGTTTCGATCTCCAAGACATCGGCATTAACCGGCACGTGATAGTGCTGCAAATTCGGATTCATAATCCGCCCGTAACGGTGGTCGATTTCAGTCGCCTCTTGCAGCGCCATACCAATGCCCCAGACAACGCCGCCGATTTCCTGACTGTGCGAGGCCTTCGGATTCATAATCTTGCCGCAGGCAGTCACTTCAATGGCGCGCGTAACGTGGACAGTCCCCACATCCGGATCGACCTTCACTTCAACGAACTGCGCGCCGTGGGCCAACGTCGCATACTTCTCGCGCTCCTTTGAGGGACGCGACTCGAATGTTTCTGTGATTTCGCTCAGACCGTTACGCTTCATCACTGCAGATATGTTGACGAAACGATCCGGGTCGCTTTTTAGTCGCAGTTGCCCGTCGAGCATCTCGACATCGGAGGAGGCTGCCCCCTTGAGCGGAGAATTCGCTTCCTGGTTTGCGAGGGCGAGCAACTTCGTGCCGATCGCCAGAGCCGCCCCGCACACGGCCGAGCCGACGCTCGCCGTCGTCCAAGAGCCCCCCTGCGACGGCGCTCGAGGCAACTTCGTGTCGCCGAGTTCAAATTTCACCTGTTCCAACTTCAGCCCCAGATACTCGGCAGCGATCATGGTCATCACGGTGTAGGTGCCGGGGCCGATGTCGCTGGTCGCACTTGCGACTTGCGCCGTGCCGTCCGCCCGCAGCGTGACGAGGGCGGCAGCGGGCATCTGGAAAGCGCCCCAAATGCCGGTCGCCATGCCCCAACCGACGAGCAGGCGTCCGTCGCGCATCGATCGGGGCTCGAACTTGCGATTCTTCCAACCGAATTTTTCCGCGCCCAGCCGGTAGCACTCCCGCAACGCCTTACTCGAAAATGGCTTGCCGCTCTCGGGGTCGGTTTCGGCATAGTTGATCAGCCGAAGTTCGAGGGGGTCGATCGCCAGCGCGTAGGCCAGCTCGTCCATCGCGCATTCGAGCGCGAACATACCGCTAACGGCCCCCGGTGCGCGCATCCAGGTCGGGGTGGCGAGGTCTGTGTTGGTAATCTTCAGCGGCGCGTAGAGATTCGGGCACGCATAGACTTGGCGCGTGAAACCCGTGGTGTCGTCTGAGAACTCCTCGATGGTGGAGGTGTTGTGCACGGCTTCATGAATCATCGCCGAGAGCTTTCCCGATCGCTCCGCGCCGAGCGCGATCTTCTGAATCGTGTGCGGGCGATAACCGTGGCCTGTGAACATTTGCGTGCGCGTATAGACAACCTTGACCGGGCGCCTGAGTTCGCGGGCTGCCATCGCTGTCAGGGCCGGATAATAGTTCGGGCGCAGCGACGCTCCAAACGCCCCGCCGACGAAGGGCGAGATCACGTTCACGTTTTCCTCGGGCAGGCCGAAGCTCGAAGCCAAATGTTCGCGCACGCCATAGACCTCCTGCGTCTTGTCGAAGATGGTGAGCTTGTCGCCTTGCCAGACCGCGATCGCCGCGTGCGGCTCCATGGGGTTGTGGTGCTCGATCGGGATGCGGTACTCGGCCTCTACCTTCACCGCCGCTGCGCGCATCGCCTCTTCGGGATTACCGCGCGTCTTCGGAGGCGGCTCTTTAGCGGGGACGCGCCCGCTCGATCGCACCGCCTCAGTGTCGGTCATGTGCTGCTGTGAGTTGTAGGAGACTTTAACCAGACGTGCCGCATAACGTGCCTGCTCGTAGGTCTCGGCGACGACGAGTGCCACGGGCTGCATATTGAAGAAGATTTTGTCGGACTGCAACGCCCGAAACGACTTGTCTTCCTCCTCGGTGGCGCTGGGCGGGGACTGTTCCGTGGAAGACTTCGGACCAAGCTTGGGTGCGTTCAGGTGCGTGAAGACGCGAATTACGCCTGCGGCGCCTTGGGCCTCGCGCGTGTCGATCGATTTAATCGTGCCCTTTGCTACAGTTCCCAGCACGATAAAACCGTAAGCGACATTGGGAACCTGGAATTCCGCCGCGTATTTAGCCTTGCCCGTAACTTTGGCTGCGCCGTCCACGCGGCTCATTTCTTTTCCGATGTATCTTGCCATTTCTTTTCTCCTCCCTAATATCAAATCCGCCCTTCATCGTCCTGTATTCATCTCTCTGTTCTCGAACTCTGCGTTCTGGAGCGTTCTCTGCGGTTTAATCATTCCAATGCAACCGGAATTGATATAATTAGACCGCATTGCTCGTCAACGCTTTCTGCAAAGCCAGAACAATGGCGCGTTTTCCGAGTTCGACTTTATAACCGTTATGTTCAAGCGGTTTCGCATCTTTCAGAGCCGCTTCGGCAGCCAATTTGAAGGTTTCTTCCGTAGCAGGTTTTCCCATCAGAACCTTTTCCGCTTCGGGCGAACGCCAAGGCTTATGCGCGACGCTGCCCAAAACAACGCGTGCCTGTTTGATGGTGTTGCCGCTTGTTTCTAAAGCAGCAGCCACGGCAAGCAGTGCGAAAGCATAGGAAGCGCGATCGCGAACTTTTAGGTAATAAGACTTATTGGCGAAGTTATTCTTCGGCATTTCGATCGCGACGATCAATTCCCCATGCTGAAGATTGTTATCTTTTTCAGGCGTGTTACCGGGCAAGCGATGAAAATCTTGGAGGGGGATTGTGCGTTCTTGCCCGTTCGTGCCGCGAATCCTCACTACCGCGTCCAGCGCATAAAGCGCATTCGCCATATCGCCCGGGTAAGTCGCCACGCATTTGTCGCTGTAGCCAAAAATGGCATGAATGCGATTGAGTCCCTGAAGCGCTCCGCATCCGCTGCCGGGATCGCGTTTGTTGCAGGGCATAGCGATGTCGTAAAAATACTGGCAACGGGTGCGCTGCATTAAATTTCCCCCGTTGGTCGCCATATTGCGAAGCTGGGCGGAGGCGCCGGCTAAAATCGCCATTGACAGAAGCGGGTAATTTTGCCGGACGAGGGGATGGTTGGCCGTGTCGGTATTTTTGGCTAAGGCGCCGATCGAAATTCCGTTCGAGGTCGATCGAATTTCCGCCAGATTCAAACCTGAGATGTCAACAAGTTCGCTGGGACGCTCGACGTATTCTTTCATCAAATCAATCAGATTTGTCCCGCCTGCGAGAAAGGTTGCCGTTTGATTCGCGGAAACGGTACGAACAGCGCTTGCCGCATCGGTGGCGCTGGAATATTTAAACGGTTGCATCGGCTTTGCCCCCCTCGTTTAATGCAATGGCAATTTCTTCATCGCTCGCAAAATGCCAAGTCTGGGCTGTTTCGCGCCCGGACTGAACTTCTCTGATTGCCGCCACGATTCCCGGATACGCGCCGCAACGGCAAATATTGCCGCTCATGCGTTCTCTGATTTCATCATCAGAGAGTGCTACATTCTGGGCGATCGTCCGCAAATTGTTAGTGACGTGACTCGCGTCGCCGTTTTTGGCTTCCTGCAGCAGCGCCACCGCCGAACATATCTGCCCGGGCGTGCAGTAGCCGCACTGGAAGCCGTCGTGTTTGATGAACGCCGCCTGCATCGGATCGAGATTGTCGCCGTCAGCGATACCTTCGATCGTCGTCACCTCTTTCCCCTCGCAGCTAGCGGCAAGTGTCAGACAAGAAAGCACGCGGCGCCCGTCAACGATGACCGTACAAGCGCCGCACTGTCCTTGATCGCATCCTTTTTTGGTGCCGGTCAATCCAAGTGTTTCGCGCAGGGCGTCGAGCAGCGCCGTGCGCGAATCCACTTCCAGGCTTTGGGCCGAGCCATTGATTTTCAAAAGAACCTTAACGGCGTTTTCAACCGCAGGGGCCTGGGCGAATACGGCGTCGGGCTCCGCGGCGAGCGTGGCAAAGGCCTCTTCTTTAGCCAGCAGGTGGAAGGCGAAGGTGCCGAGTAGGGCAGCCATGCTTTGCCCGAAGAATTTGCGGCGAGCAGCGCCGACAATACCGAGTTGGTCGAGCAGTGTTTCTTCGTCCGCGCTGAGCTGCGAATCGCTCTCGGTTGAACTGAAATCTTTTCGTTCTTGATTATCGTCCATGATGCTCCTTGCAAAATTCTCAAACAATCCCTGGACAAGTGTTTGTTTTTCGCGCCGGCTCTTCTAACGGTCTGCACCCACCGAAGGCGCTTCTGTGCAATATTTATTTACAACCTGTCCCAATTTCCAGGTATCTCGGCGGCTACCCGTATTGAACCAATATCATCCACTCCAAGCTAAAGAGGCTCGAGCCCCGGCTATATGTTCTTCCTTTCCAGTTAGCAAGGCGAATAAGGCGTATTCCACGGGATGAGCATTCCAGAGTTCTATGATGTGTTCCTTCATATAAGACCATACGAGCCCACCCGCAGTTTGGTAATGCTCAAGCACATCCTGAAGAACTTGCTCACCGAAGATGGCATAGAAACAGACGAAATCCTTGGCAGGATCGCTTACTGCGGCTTCTGTCCAATCGATTAGTCCCATCAAATTTCCGTCTTTGTCCACAAGCGTATGACCAGGGTGAAAGTCTCCGTGAATCAAAGCCGAATGCTGAGGCCACAAGGCATCATTGGCAATCCAGTCCTGCCAACGTGCCCAGCGTGTATCAGAAACACCAAGCAGTTCTCTGGTCTTCTCCATATTCTCTGCCATAGATTGCCGCACTCGATCGACTGTTTGAACTCGGATACTGAATTGTTTCACTACCTCAATGTGTGTTCTGTGGAGTTGCGCCAGTGTTTTTGCCACCGAAGAAATGTATACAGCAGGCGGAGACTTCGGATCGATGTACCATACATAATCGCCTATATCTGGATCTATGGTTCCGGCAGGAATTCCCTTTAATAGCGGATAGGCAACCAGTTCATCCGAAACAATTTTCCAGACAGGAACGCTCACATCGACTTGGCTTTTAACCAGTTCAAGAACTTCTCTTTCATAATACATACGCTCAATAACATCAAATCTTCTGGGAAATCGCAATACCCATTTGCTATTATCCTTTTTGGCAGTAGCAAACGTAGTTATGAAGTCCATTCCGGATTTGTTAATATTTAAGTTGTCTGCGTCCAAAATGAAGCCATTTTTGTCGGCAATGCTAAGTATTGTCCTGATTTTGTAGTCTTCACTAACAGATTTAGTCATTTTAAATTCGCTGCTTCATGAGCATTGGCTAATATCTATGTCAGGCGTTCACCTCAAATTAGCCCAACGTAACATCAATAATATATAGCCGCACTACACCACAGGGCTAGAATGTGAAATCAAGGGCGACATTATTGGATTTTACGTTGTTAGAATGACGACCCTGGCGCACTGTACTGCTCGTCGCTAACCTGTTCCATCCAGTCGGTACTCTTGCCGTCGAGCTGTTCCACGATCGCGATATGCGTCATCGCAGTGTTTGGCGAGGCTCCGTGCCAGTGTTTCTGACCGGGCGGAATCCGGACGACATCTCCTGGCCGGATCTCCTCGATCGGTCCCCTCCAGCTCTGCACCCGCCCGACGCCCGCTGTCACGATCAATATCTGACCGAGCGGATGGGTGTGCCATGCCGATCTAGCACCAGGCTCAAAGGTAACGTTGGCGCCAGACGTGTCTGCTGGAGCGATCGCCTGGAACAGAGGATCGACGCGCACCGAACCCGTGAAGTTTTCGGCTGGTCCCTTCCGCGAGGGCACAGAGCCGCTTCGCGTGATGTTGATTGTCTGCGAATCTTGCATTGGCGCGGTCTGGGGAACACCGGACCCCTCGGCGGCTCCTGTCTGATTTGCTTGGGCCGAGGCCGAAGCGAGCAGAGAAAGCGATATGACCGTTGCGGTGAGCAGTTTCATCGTTTGAATTCCTTTGGCTACCCCCAATTGTAGAGATCGAGCACTTAGCGCCTGCTCTATCAATCGGGATGAATTTTTTAAGAAGCAAGGTTCGCCTTGATGCCCTTTTGGTTGTCAGTAGGCGAATCTCTTGCCCAATCAAAACTGAGTTTAGTCTTGTATAAAAATCCAGAATGCTTATAAGAAGCCGAAATGGTTTTTTATTGCTTTTGCTTCATTCTAAGAATCCTCAAGGCCAAGCAATAGAACGATCGTCTAAGATTGTTGTACAATCCTGCAAACTTAGAAATTAACGCTGCCAAAACGAGTGAAAAGTCCGCTATGGAGTTAATAAACGACCAGCAGGCAAAGCGCGAGGCAGATAGAGCGCAAGCCCACAGAGACGAACTGACCGAGCGGATTGCACAGGCGATTCGTCAAGATGGATCGATCGAGCCGCTGAAAGGATTGCACTTCTACCGCACCTCCTTTCCTTCGGAATGCGTTCATAGTGTCTCGATTCCTTCCTTTTGTGTCATTGCTCAGGGCAGCAAAGAAGTGCTGCTAGGCAGCGATCGCTACCAGTACGATCCGATGCACTATCTATTGGGGACGGTCGAACTACCGATTGCCAGCCGAATTCTAGAAGCAACCCAGGAAAAACCGTACCTGGGGCTTCGTCTGGATCTCGACCCCACCCTGGTTGGCTCAGTCATGGTTGAGGCAGGCTATCCCTCAGCTCAAAGCGAGGCTAGTGTCAAAGCGATCGATGTCAGTCCACTGGATACCAATCTGCTAGACGCTACGGTGCGATTCGTCAGATTGCTCGATTCTCCGGTGGAAGCTCATGTGCTTGCACCCCTGATTAAGCGAGAAATCATTTACCGACTGCTGATGGGAGAGCAAGGCGATCGGCTGCGTCAAATTGCTGTTCTGGGTGGCTCTACCCACCAAATTGCTAGAGCAGTTGATCGACTTCGTAAAGACTTTAACCAGCCGCTTCGGATTGAAAGCATCGCACGAGAGCTGGGAATGAGTGTATCGAGCTTCCACCATCACTTCAAGTCTGTCACTGCCATGAGTCCCTTGCAGTTCCAGAAGCAACTGCGGCTCCAGGAAGCTCGCCGTCTGATGCTGGGGCAAAACCTTGACGCTACCAGTGCTGCCTACCGTGTGGGTTACGACGATTCCTCGCACTTCAACCGAGAGTACAAGCGACTCTTTGGTATACCACCGATGCGCGATATGGAGCGGCTGCGAGAAGCTGCTAGGCAGATTGCGAGTTCAAAATGATCTCCTCAAGATGCCCTAATCAGGCCAGAAATCGCTAAAACTTTAGGCATTTATTGCGCTCACTGTCTTTTGGGAACAAATCAACTATGGTTGGACAAATCAATAGTCCGGACAGTTTTTATATAGCCCAATGGCTTATTCTGTAGGACTTTGAGCCACTGTGGATAATTAAATCAATGTCAGCTCCACCCCTACGCGGCATTTAATTCGACTTTATTTATGATCCTTGCCGTGTAAAGCTTGTAGTCTGGTTCCCAAAACTGTCCGGAGTATTGACAAATCAGAAAGTATAATAAATCAATTCATCTTAATCAAGTTTTAGAAATATTTAAAACAGAAGAAAAATTACTAGGCTTGGTGCCTGATGATGCTTTACAGAAAGAACTAGATGATATAAAAAATAATTTATTGAATGGCAAAGGTGAAGATAATAATAAGAAATGGTCTATTAAAGCATGGGTTATAGTGGATGGTGATGTAGTAATTGGATTTGCCTTTGCTCGTGAGTATAAGGATAAGACAAAATTAAATTCTTTATATATTTTGAAAGATTATAAACGCAAAGGCTGCGGAACTAAATTGATGAAGCAGGTTAAACAAAACTGCAAATCTCCAATTGAGTTACCAGTCTATGAGGAGAATAAAATAGCGGTTGCTTTCTATAATAAACACGAGTTTTTATCTACAGGTTATGGGGTTGAACACGATCGTAAGTATCTAGTGATGACTTGGCATAAAGCTAAAAGCTAAGCAATTGCACACACTCAAACTCTTGTTCTACTCCCATCATAGAAGATTTGCGATCGCTCCTTTCGTCTTGGCAACCTAACACTGGTTCCATCTACCTATTTCCTAGTCGCCACTGCTGCGCCTTTGCGGTTAATTTCAATCAACCATATTTGAGCAAGGTGGGCAAAAGCCCACCCTAATTTCTACTTCCCTACCGTGAAATACTCATTCTTAGCATACACGCTAATAATGCAGTCGCCGACTTCAAAAAACATCCCCTCTTGCTCATCTTTAGAAAATTGCAAGTTGCCGTATTTAGAATTGATTTCCTCAGCAGTCGCCGCTTTTGCGTCCATTTCATCCGGGATAAGTCCGGTAGAACCGATATAGAAAACCAGCGGTGAAAGTTTTTCCCTGTACACTTTTTCGGCATAAGCTTCCAGTCGCTCATTCGCATTAGCTAAAGCAGCGACAAACTCCTCTCGCTTGACATCTTCTCCCTGCCATTTCGCTTGCAAAAGGCGCAGCAAACTATCTGCACCCACTTTTGCTAAAGTAGTGCTCACAATTCCGTTATCCTCCAACCCCAAAAACTCATCGAAAATCAGTTTCATCAAGTCGTCAACTTTGGTAATTTTTGTTCGGGATGACAGCGTTTTGTGGGCGAAGACAACAGGCTCATCTAAGGTGATGTCAAATGTGGGTTTTGCTAGCTTTTCGCCCGTGTTTTTGTGGTAAACTTCATAAAGGCGATCGAGAAATTTGTTGGCAGAGTGCAATTTGCCGAAGTTGAGGATGTCTTTGCTGCCGATGTCGATTTTGTAGCTGACTCGCGAATCTACTGAACCGTTGGCGATCGCACTTTTTAAATCCGTGTATTCCGTCGTCGTCGGAAAGTTGATGTAAAGGCTTTTTGACAGATAATGCTGTTTCAATTCTTCCAATTGTTCCGCAGTGTAAGCCTCAGATTCCTCCTTCAAATGAGCCGAGAGAATGCTAGAGAGAATTTTGATTTCTGCCAGTTCCTCAAACACTCCGTCAAGGCTTCCGTAACGCCCGTCAAAAGGCACGAGGGGCAAATCCTCTAACTTAATATCGTACTCTGAACGGAAGTCAAATTCTTGCACGGGCGAACCGTCTTTTTCAAGGACACCGCATTTTTTGAGCAAATCAAACACTGGTTTGCTGCTGATTTTGGTTCGCAGCGACTTAATATTAACTTCGCCGTCGCTGACAATAGTATAATTGTTGAAAGTATTGAGGTCTGTAACTAAAATTCCCGCCACTTCTGCGATTAAAGTTCCATCCTCAACTTTTACCAGCTTAGCTTTTCGGGTAATCAGCATATTGATGGTAGCGGTATTTTGATTGATGGCAAATGAACCCATTTGCACGTATTCGCCACCATCTAAGAATTCAGTTTTCAGCCAAGGCTTGACAAGGTTGCCGTTTTCGTCTCGCTTTCCTTCAATTCGCTTCAAACCTTTTCGCTGATAATTTTCTTGCAAGTGTTTCAAGTTGATGATGATGCTGTTGCTGTTTTCCTCCAATATCTTGATTAACTCCAGCAGGGAAATTTTCTCGCTGACTTTTACCCGATCGCCAATTTCATGATTTTTCAACACCTCAGGCGCAAAAACAGCCTGTTCCAAATCTTCCGTAAACTCAGCTATTTGGGCATTTGTCAAAGCTTTAGCGTGTTTTTGGGTCAAAGTAGCATCGAAGGTGCTCGCCAGCGCATACTTAGCCGTATTTAAATTGCCGTCAGCCAGGTTAGCTTTCGCAAAAGCAAACACCGACTCATCAGTTTGAGCAACGGGAACATCTAGTTTGTCATACTCATCTTTGGCGACTTTCTGATATTTGTAAAACAGTCCCCGATCGTCTGCTTTCAGCCCGCAGATTTTCAGCGTGCTCGATGAACCGTTGATTTTCTTGCCGCTTTTGGAAACAAAAACTTGATAATCGTATTCCTTAATTAACGGTTCTTCCAGCGCAGGTGCAACGGAACTGCCTAACAATTTTGTGCTGTCGTAAAGAGCATCATAAACCATTTTGACTTCGCCAGCGCGGATGCAATTTCCCGATAATGTGTTGGCGATTTTGGAGAGAAGTTTGAAGTCAGCAGAGGCATAGGATATCGTGTTGGCAAACACATCCATGTCTTTGAGTTCTTCGCAAATTTCCCCTAGTTTTGCAGCTTCCGAATTGGCACTGGGGTCATTTGCATAGCCGTCTGTGTGCAAATTGATCGCTGTCATTTCTCCCGCTTTAACCAGAGATTTAGCGAGTTGCATCGACTGCGATATGCAGGTACAGCCAGCCGTGTGGATTTTTTGAATTTCTTTGATGTATTGAGAGTCAAACTTCAGCACTTCTTGAATGGGAATTCGCTGGAAGTGACAAATTACGTCCCCCTTGTCAGCATAGGAAATCAGGCTGACAATTAGCTGGTAATTGTTGTATTCGTCTAAGGTCAAAAGCTTAATCAGGGTTTCTTTCAGAGGTTCTAAGTCATAATACATTGAGCCGGAACGGTCGATGATGATGATGCTGTGAGCGACGGATTTTTCTGGGATATCGCCTGGTGTTCTTTCTAAATTAATGCGATCGACTAGATAGAAAGCCTTTGCGTTTCCGGCAAAATTGTAGAGGGTAAATTTGGTGCGAGTATTCGAGGCTGCTTGGCTGCTGGAACTTTTGACTTGAGACGATTGTTTTGCTTGCCGTGCCATAGTTGTCACCTATGTTGATTTATTCCTCAACTTAATCATGACACGCGCTTCTGTGGATGTCAAGGGCTGTCGAGAAAATTATCTGCGAGGTTGAATAACCATTAATATTTAGCGCTGCGCTGCAAGGGAAAACTGCGGCGGTAGGGTAAATGTGGGCTTTTTTGGCAAAAGTAGTGGATCTGCGTAAATATTTAGTAAATATTTAGTCAATCATGCTTTATTTAGAAAATCCCCTGCTCAAACTTTATCTAAATCTGATCGGATGGGTGGCGTTCGGATTTTTTCTCGGCCGCCTGCTACCGAGAAGCTATTCTACATATTTAGCCAAGTTTCTTTTCTTCTTTGGCACGCCATTGAGCATTGTTGCTTTTATCCGCCGCGCCAATTTGTCCGGCGCTATTTTGATGGCGCCACTGACAGCTTGGGCGGCAATTCTAGCAGGTGGAGGACTCGCTTGGATTTTGATAAATTTCGGTGTCGGCGAGGAACGTTTCAAGACTCTTAATCCGATCGCCCAAAATAGCCCGGAACACAACACCGCTTGGAGTTTGCCCACTCAAGGCAGCTTTTTATTGGCAACGATGGTTGGTAATACGGGTTTTTTAGGCATTCCCGTCAGCTTGTCCTTATTAGGCGCGGAACACTTTGCCTGGGCGTTGTTTTACGACTTGCTAGGCACTACTATGGGAATCAATATACTGGGAGTTGCTATTGCTTCTTACTGCGGTAAAAGCGATCGCCGTCAGAGTTGGTTGAGTCCCCTGCGGGCAATTTTTCAGAATCCGGCCCTGTGGGCTTTTGGTGTAGGATTTGTCTCGCGCAGCTTGCCGCTGTCGGCACCTATCGAAGAATTGTTAACAACAGGTGCTTGGACTGTCATTACTTTAGCTTTAATTACGATCGGGATGCAGTTGAGCAAGTTGAATTCCTTGCACAACCTCAAACAAGTTGTGGCTTGTCTCGTGATTAAAATGTTGTTTATTCCCTTGGTAATTGGCACGGGATTAACATTTTTTGGAATCGCGGGCGCGCCCCGACTTTTGCTAGTGCTACAAATGGCGATGCCTCCTGCTTTTGGTACTACATTGCTGGCAGAAGCTTTCAATCTCGATCGCGAATTAGCCGTAACTGCGATCGGCCTCGGCTGCGTTAGTTTATTATTCACTATTCCAATATGGATGAGGCTATTTAATTTTTAATAAAAATATGACTCATTTTAAAAAGTGCTTGATTTCAGTGATCCCCATCACAAATAATGATAGTCAATGTCATATTAATTTAATAATTACTGGACGGGGAAACTGTATTGGCTTCTGTTAATGTGGAAATAGCCCGTAGATGACGGGAACAATAAAAGTATGGCAACCATAAATTTTTCATTGACAGGTTATCAAATTCTCGATCGCATTTACTCAGGAACTCGCACTCGGGTTTATCGAGCTTTCCGCACTGGCGACCAAAAACCGGTCGCCATCAAAGTCTTGCGGAACCAGTATCCCAGCTTCAGCGAACTGGTGCAATTTCGCAATCAGTACACGATCGCCAAAAATCTCAGCTTGCCCGGAATCATCGAAACCTACAGTTTGGAACCCTACCAAAACAGCTATGCGCTGGTAATGGAAGACTTTGGGGGAATTCCTCTGAATAAATGGATGGAACCAGGGGAAACTGCGCCGACTCTGAACGAGTTTTTGCAAATGGCGATCGACCTGAGCGATACATTAGATATACTCTACCGCCACCGGATAATTCACAAAGACATTAAACCAGCTAATATTTTAATTAATCCGCATACAAAACACGTCAAACTCATTGACTTTAGTATTGCATCCTTGCTGCCCAGGGAAACTCAAACCCTGATGAATCCTAACGTGCTGGAAGGAACACTCGGCTATTTGTCTCCCGAACAAACGGGAAGGATGAATCGGGGGATTGACTACCGGACAGACTTTTACTCTTTGGGGGTGACTTTTTACGAATTGCTGGCGGGACAATTGCCGTTTCAATCTAACGATGCGATGGAATTGGTACACTGTCATATTGCCAAGCAACCGCCATCACTGCATGAAATCAATCCCGAAATCCCGCCCGTACTCTCGGAGATTGTCAGCAAATTAATGGCAAAGAATGCCGAAGACCGCTATCAGAGTGCCTTGGGACTGAAATTTGATTTAGAATTTTGTTTGCAGCAACTTGAAGAAAACGGTAGGATAGAGAGTTTTACGATCGCACAGAGGGATGTGGGCGATCGCTTCCTCATACCCGAAAAACTCTACGGTCGCGAAACCGAAGTTGCCGAATTACTGGCAGCATTCGATCGAGTATCAGGTTTTTCCCAGCAGGCATCAGAACAGCGTGGAGGCTGTGAGTTAATGTTAGTCGCGGGTTTTTCTGGGATTGGGAAAACTGCAATTGTCAATGAAGTTCACAAACCAATTGCCCGCCAGCGCGGCTATTTCATCAAAGGCAAATTCGACCAATTTAACCGCAACATTCCTTTCTCAGCTTTTGTCCAAGCATTTCGAGATTTAATGGGACAATTGTTGAGTGCCAGTGACCAGCAGTTAAAACATTGGCAAACTCAAATATTGCAAGCAGTGGGCGATAACGGACAAGTCATTATTGAAGTAATCCCAGAACTCGAAAGAATTATTGGGCCGCAACCGCCCGCACTAGAATTATCAGGCACGGCGGCCCAAAATCGGTTTGATTTGCTGTTTCAAAATTTTATTCGCGTGTTCACCAAACCAGAACATCCCCTGGTGATGTTTTTGGATGACTTGCAGTGGGCTGATTCCGCCTCGCTGCGGTTAATGCAACTGCTGCTTGCCGAGTCAGCAACCGGCTATTTATTAGTAATTGGTGCCTACCGAGATAATGAAGTGTTTGCAGCACATCCGTTGATGCTGACACTGGATGCCATGGCAAAAGCTGGGGCCGCGGTGAATACTCTGACGCTGGAACCGTTGAGCTCAGAAAGTCTAAATCATTTGGTTGCCGATACGCTCAATTGCGATCGATCTTGGGCAAGACCTTTGGCTGATTTGGTTGCACAAAAAACTCAAGGAAATCCATTTTTTGCAACCCAGTTTCTCAAAGCACTGCATCAGGATGGGCTGATTGAGTTTGACCGGGTTGCTGGTTGTTGGCAGTGCGATATTGTGCGAGTTCGGGAGGCCGCGCTGACGGATGATGTGGTCGAGTTTATGGCGTTGCAGTTGCAAAAATTGCCGCCAGGGACTCAGAATGTGTTGAAGTTGGCTGCTTGTGTTGGGAATCAGTTTGATTTGGGGACTTTGGCAGTTGTCTCCCAGCAATTGGAAACGGAAACGGCGGCGGATTTGTGGAAGGCTTTGCAAGAGGGGTTAATCCTGCCTGAAAGTGAAGTTTACAAGTTTTATATGGGGCGAGAAAGACGGGAGGCAACCGAAAATTCGGAGGTGGTGAATTACAAGTTTTTGCACGATCGCGTTCAGCAAGCTGCCTATTCTTTAATTCCCCAACAAGAGCGATCGCGCGCTCACTATCAGATCGGACAATTGCTGATCCAGCAAATTTCACCCGCAGCTATAGAAGAGCAAATTTTTTCAGTCGTCAATCAGTTGAATTATGGTATTGCGCTGATTGAAGACCAAACAGAACGGGACGATTTGGCACAACTCAACCTCACGGCTTGCCGCAAAGCCAGAGGCGCTACTGCTTATCAAGCTGCTCGCGAGTATGCTGCGATCGGGCTAAATTTGCTTGGAGAGAGTGCTTGGCAACGACAGTACGAGATGACCTTGAACTTGCACGACATAGCAGCAGAAGTGGCTTCACTCTGTGGCGAATTTGACCAGATGGATCGGTGGATTGACACGGTGATTCATCATACCAGAACTCCCCTAGAGCGAGTGAGCGTTTACATCGTCAAGATTCAGGCATTATCGTCACAAAACAAGTTTTTAGAAGCAATTGCTATCGGTTTGTTGAGTCTCAAAGAATTAGGAGTTGAATTGCCCGATCGCCCTACAGCAGAAGATATTCAGCAAGCAGTGCAGGAAATTAATTGCTCGATCGGCGATCGACCCATTGAAGAGTTATTCGATCTGCCAGCGATGGTGGATGCCCAAAAGCTGGCCACGATGCAAGTGGCGGCAAGTATAGCGTCAGTTTGTTATCTGGTTGGTTCGTCTTTGTTTGCACTGGTGACTGCCTTACAGGTAAATTTATCTATCCAATATGGCAACAGTCGTACTTCAGCTTATAGCTATAGTTGTTATGGGATGACTCTCAACAACTTTCTACAAGATGTGACGGTAGCCGATCGGTTTGGCCGATTAGCTTATCGTCTTGCCAGTGTGGCGGAAGCCAAAAATATTCGCTCTGCAAGTTGTGTTGTGATCGGACTCTTTTTGTACCCTCGCAAATCGCATTTGCGGGAAACCATCCCCATTCTTCAGGCAGGCTATCAAGCCGCATTAGAAACAGGCTATCTAGAGTTTGTCGGGCATAATGGGCATGGATTTTGTCTAAATTCCTACTGGTGCGGTCAACCTTTGGCAGAACTCGATCCCCAAATTCGGGCCTACCGCCAGCAATTACTCGACCTCAACCAACTAACGGCGGCAAATTATTGTTCGATTTATTGGGAAACAACCCTGTTTTTATTGGGTAATCCAAACAAGTTTGAGATTTCCTTTGAAGAGGAACGCTATGAGGAGAAGCTGGTTTCTCAGTCGCTTGCCTCTAACGATGTGTACCGACTCTCCATCTTCTATCTGTACAGGACGACGTTGAGATTCCTGCTGGAAGACATTGCTGGGGCCTCCGTAGATGTCGATCGAGCAAGACAGTATATAGCGGGAAGTGCAGGAACTACTTGCGAAGCTGGTTTATATTTCTATGACTCACTCATAGCCCTTGCCACTCCTGAGTCCGAGACTCAGTTAGAAACGCAGCAGCAACGAGTTCAGCAAAATCAAAATTCGTTGCAGCATTGGGCAGAACACGCCCCCATGAATTATTTGCATAAGTGGCAGTTGGTAGAAGCAGAGAAATACCGAGTTGCCAGACAGAGGGCAGAAGCTATTGAAATGTACGATCGCGCCATTTCTGGAGCGCAAGAAAACGAATACATCCAAGAAGAAGCTCTCGCTAACGAACTAGCAGCTAAATTCTACCTCGACTGGGGCAAAGAAAAAGTGGCGCAAGCTTATATGCAAGAAGCCTACTACTGTTATGCTCGCTGGGGTGCGAAAGCCAAAATCGATGACTTAGAAAAACGCTATCCCCAACTTCTTGCTCCGATATTGCAGGCAAGAGAAAATCGTTGTGTAATCTGCGAAACCCGCCTCCACCCAATCAATAAATCGTCAATTTTACCTCAAAGATTCCAAACAATTCTATCGAGCAGCAACAATATTTACGAAACCCTCGATTTCGCGGCTATTCTCAAAGCCTCCCAAACTCTCTCAAGTGAAATTAAATTAGAAAAATTGCTGGCTGGACTGATGTCTGTGGTGATGGAAAATGCCGGGGCAAAAAAAGCAGTTCTGCTGTTGATGAAGGATGGGAATCTCGCCATCGAAGCTGTAGCCTCCTTCAATCAAGATGTCATCTCAATATCTGTACCGCTGTCAGCCAGCGACGAGTTTCCCTCTGCTGTGGTCAACTATGTTAAGCGGACTTGGAAAACTGTCGTTTTGGATAATGCAGCAGTACAAAACGATTTTATTGCCGATCAGTATTTGATGCAAAAAAAGCCCAAAAGTGTGCTGTGCGCGCCAATTTTAAATCAGGGTAAATTAATCGGGTTGCTCTACCTAGAAAATAACTTAACAATTGGTGCATTTACAGAAGATCGCACTGATGTCATCCAACTTTTGTGCGCCCAAGCGGCTATCTCTATAGAAAATGCTCGATTGTACCAGCAATCTCAAGCTTATGCACAAGAATTAGAGCGATCGCTCCTTGATTTGCAGCAAGCACAGTTACAGATCGTGCAAAGCGAAAAAATGTCCGCATTGGGCAATCTCGTCACAGGAATAGCCCACGAAATCAATAATCCTGTCGGCTTTATTAGCGGCAATATTGAGGAAGCAACTATCACGATCAAAGATCTGATTGGTCACTTAAAATTATATCAAGAAAAACTGCCAAATCCAGGCGAAGAAATTGAAGAAGATGCTGAGGATATTGATTTAGAGTATGCCTTAGAAGATTTGCCAAAAATGCTGTTGTCGATGAAAGTGGGGTGCGATCGCATTCGCGGCATTAGCACCAGCCTCCGCACCTTCTCCAGGGCCGATAAAGACTACAAAGTTCCCTTTAATATCCATGAGGGCATTGACAGCACCATCTTGATCTTGAAACATCGGCTCAAAGCCAACGAACACCATCCTGCGATCGAAGTCGTCACAGACTACGGCAATCTCCCCCCAATCGAATGCTTTCCCGGTCAACTGAACCAAGTCTTTATGAACCTGCTTGCTAACGCGATCGATGCCCTAGAAGAATCAAACCAAGGACGCAGTTTCGAGGCTCTTAAAGCAAATCCACACTGTATCACAGTTCGTACCAGTCTGTCGGGCGATCGACACATCAAAATTCAGATTGCCGATAACGGTGCGGGCATGACAGAAGCCGTGAAGCAGCGGATTTTTGACCATTTGTTCACAACGAAGGCAGTAGGAAAAGGCACAGGGTTAGGATTGGCGATCGCCCGCCAGATTGTAGTCGAAACCCACGGCGGAACAATTAATGTGAATTCTACCTTGGGGGGAGGAAGTGAATTTGAGATAGTGTTACCTATTACCGAATAAAAGTAGAAGACATTATTCATCATTTTAGATTTTAGATTTTAGATTTTAGATTTTAGATTTTAGATTTTAGATTGAAGAATTGGGAACGACAGATGACCTAATGATTTGGAACACGCGCCTGCCGTTGCATTTTTTTTTAAAGTGGTATCTGAAGTAAAAGTTTGAGGCGGAGCCAGAAGAAAAAAGGTTATTCATTTTTCATTCTTTCTCATTTCCTTTGTCGAGTTTGAATTTCTTGAGTGAGATCGACTAATTTCTATTTGAAAAAATCCAGAGTAACTAAATTAGATTGCCGATCGGGCATTATACCAGCCCCGATCGCAACTGCGGACACGAGCAAAACTTCCAGCGCCCCTTCGCCAGATTGCCAAAATCTCAATTATGCTAACCTAGGCAAGCAGCAATCCCTTGTCACGAAGGCGATTAACCTAATTTCAAACAATTTATTTTATTGAGGAGCGGTGTATCCCGTATGGCAAACCTGATCGGCACAGACAGCAACGACTTTATTCTAGGAACTCCGCTGGGCGATCGAATTCGCGGCTTAGATGGCGATGACACGCCCCTGGGTGCGGGAGGAGATGACACCCTAGAGGGCGACGGCGGTAACGACCAGCTTCTTGGAGCTGACGGAGCAGATTCGTTGCTTGGCGCTGAAGGAAATGACGAACTCATTGGCAACCAAGGTCGCGATTTTGCTTCCGGCGGGAACGGCGACGACTCGATTCGCGGCGGTTTGGGCAACGACCTCCTCGAAGGCAACGACGGGATAGACAGCGTGGTGGGAGACGCTGGGGACGACTTAGTTTTTGGCAACGGAGGCTTTGATGTGATTGCCGGCGGTACTGGCAACGACACGCTCACAGGGGATGACGGCGACGATTCCGTGTTCGGGAATGCTGATGATGACTTTCTCTACGGGAATTTTGGGAACGATTCTCTCAACGGCGGTAGCGGCAGGGATCAACTGTTGGGCGGTGAGGGCAACGATTACTTAAGTGCCAGCGACGGTGACGACACTTTGTACGGCAATGCCGCCAACGATTCGCTCTTCGGAGATGCTGGTAATGACCAGATATTCGGTGGCAAGGCTGACGATACAGTTTTTGGCGGCACCGGTTCCGATACGCTTCGCGGCGATGAAGCCGACGACTCGGTACTGGGAGATGAAGGTAATGACTTCTTGTTTGGCGGCAAAGGTAATGATGGTATCGACGGCGGTTTAGGCGATGACTCCTTGGCAGGAGGTATCGGCGACGATACCATTTTGGGCAGTTTCGGCAATGACAATTTATTTGGAGCAGAGGGTAATGATTCTTTGATCGGAGGTGAGGGTTCGGATACTCTGACTGGTGGCAGCGGCAGCGATGTTTTTGGATTGGGAGCCGGGCCTGGCAGTCTGGCTTTAATTACTGATTACAATGACACAGAGGATTTCTTTGGGCTGCCGAGCAATTTATCTTTCGCTCAACTGCAAGTTCGGCAAGGTAACGGTGCCAATGTCAGGGATACAGTAATTACGACGCTCGACGGCAAGCTTTTAGCAATTTTGATCGACACTCCGGCGGCGCTGATCGAGGCGAATGATTTTATCACTGTGACTGGGACGGTTACTACCAGGCCAACCACCATTACCACTACAAC
This sequence comes from Microcoleus sp. B3-D7, assembly GCF_036705305.1. Taxonomy (NCBI): domain Bacteria; kingdom Bacillati; phylum Cyanobacteriota; class Cyanophyceae; order Oscillatoriales; family Microcoleaceae; genus Microcoleus; species Microcoleus sp. B3-D7. The sequence goes on from NZ_JAUBUE010000007.1 coordinate 183,581, forward strand.
TACAACTACAGTTACAAGCACAAATACAGATCCAACTCAACCTGCAACTGCAACTACAGAGTCAAGTTCAACTGCAACTACAGAGTCAAGTTCAACTACAGATTCAATTCCAACTCTTCCTCCTACTCCAACTCCGCCTCCTACTCCAACTCCGCCTCCTACTCCAACTCCGCCTCCTACTCCAACTCCGCCTCCTACTCCAACTCCGCCTCC
>NZ_JAUBUE010000007.1:183893-194159 GCF_036705305.1 Microcoleus sp. B3-D7
TACTCCAACTTCGCCTCCTACTCCAACTTCGCCTCCGACGCCGACTCCGAGGATTCCGATTCCACCGACAGTTAGCGTGCCTGATGCTGATTCGCCCCTGCTGTCAATTAGTTCGATCGCCCCCACGCCGGCTCCCGGACTATTGCCAATGCCCGGGCAGACGCCGATATTCCCGACGGTGCCGAACCCGCTACCCTTACCTCCTACACCTTTCTCCTAGGTGCGATCGCGCAGCTCAGTGATGAGTGATGAGTTAATGTAAAACTCACTAAACTCATCACTCAAAACTATTTAACGTCCTGGGGAGTTTCGGCCGAGTCTTCTGGCGACTCGGCTGGAGAATCTTCTAGAGGAGATAATTGTTGGGTGTACCCCAAGAGCGATCGAAGTTTCATGCGGTGGATGTAAGGCCAGCCGCCATTGGCTTCAATATTCCTGAGCAGTTTGTAAAGTGCTTGGCGGTTGTCGGGAAAAGACGCTTGAAACAAACCGTCCCGAATTTCCCGGTGCGAAGCTTCCAGCCTCCGCAGCAGGGCCAAAAGCAGCAGACTGTCTCCCTGACAACTTTCGGCTAAAGTCCGAATCGCCTCTGTCAGCGATTGCATTTGAGACTGCAACTTTTCTGACTCTAAATCTTTGCCGTTGTCCATACCGCTGCTTCCTTTGAAATCTACAAGGCCTTTGTCCCCAGCCTTTTGGTCAACCGACTAATCGAGCTAGTCGCGATCGCCATTCGGGGTCATAAGCAAAGTAACTTAAGTAGGTTGACTTAAGCAATATTAATTTGCAGTCCAAGTCAGGAAAAGAGCACAACCCGTCGTACCATGTGTATTGGGCTGCGATCGGAACATGATTGAGAAATCATAAGTTCATGCTTATTTTCACGGCGCACTAGCTTGATTTTCTGAGTCAATGCCGGTGTCGGTGAAGCGAGCGATCAGGATCTAAATGCTGCCCTAAGCGCTGGCCTAGCCTGCCGGCGGGCAATTATATTTTGCTCGAAGTAGGGCTTTTTCTTAATATAATCCGATGTTGGATATTGAGGTTTGCAATGAAATATCGTGCTTTAATTGTTGCACTTTTAGCATTTTGCATGAGTGCGCTGGTTGCTTGTTCTTCTGCTTCTGACACGACGGTAGCGACTACTGAGTTGCTCACCTACGACGAGATTAGAGGTACTGGCTTGGCTAATAACTGCCCTAGCTTGGCAGAAACTTCTCGGGGATCGATCCCCATCGAAGCGGGCGCCACCTATAAACTGACTGGTTTGTGTTTGCAGCCCACAACTTATTTTGTGAAGGAAGAACCAGCAAACAAACGTCAAGAAGCGGAATTTGTGCCTGGTAAATTGCTGACACGGTTCACGTCGAGCATTGACCAAGTTCAAGGTACGCTTAAGGTCGGTAATGACGGAACTCTGACTTTCACAGAAGAAGACGGCTTGGATTTTCAAGCTATTACGATTCAATTACCGGGCGGAGAGCAAGTACCTTTCTTGTTTACCATTAAAGAACTGGTAGCTAGTTCCGAACCCGGAGTAGTTGCTATCAATACTTCCACCGATTTGAGAGGGGAGTTTAACGTTCCTTCTTACCGCAGCGCAGGCTTTTTGGACCCTAAAGGTCGCGGGGTATCGACTGGCTACGACAATGCTGTAGCGCTTCCGGCTACTGACAATTCCAAACTGCAACGGTCTAATGTTAAGCTGGCTGACACTCGCACCAAGGCGGGCAGAATTTCTCTCCAAGTTGCTAAAGTTAACAGCGCCACTGGCGAAGTTGGCGGGATTTTTGAGAGCACGCAGCCTTCTGATACTGATTTGGGAGCTAGACCGGCTCTGGACGTGAAAATTCGGGGTTTGTTTTACGCTCGGATTGAGCCTTCTGTATCGTAAAATTGGCTTTCTGGATCGATCGAACTTGAGTAGTTTTTTACCCTAAAGGTACTGCTCGCTCTTCATTAGCCAACAGTCTTGAGCAACCTAACTTAGGACTGTTGACTAATGACTAAATTTATGATTTAATTGTGGTAATTCGCAAGTTATGAAGTTGGGATTTTTTATTAATTAAAGTATTGTATTCACAGCGCTTTCAGCTTATAATGTATTTTTTTAAAAAACCTGATTAAATAGGAGATTTGGTCGCAGGTCTTCTACCTGGTAAAAGTCTGCCTTATGCCGAAAACCTTCGGATAATCCCGCTAAATCCGTTCACGTTCCGAAAACTCAACTGGTGTGTCCGCTATCACACATATTAAGTGCTACGATTACACTACATAAAAGTGAATTTTTTTAGACTAGATTGGAAACTAGATCTAAAGCAACTTCAGTCCTCTGCTCTACCCACCCTTATGCCACCATGTCTACCACACTGCCGAACGAGCTAAAAAGCGAAAATTTGCAATTGTTGCGCGAGTACCAACTTTCTGGCTCTAATGAAATCCGCAATCAGTTAGTTAAACTGAATATTGGACTGGTCAGAAAAGAAGTTTACCACTGGATCAACCAGTGCGGTGAAAGTTACGACGATTTGCTGCAAGTCGGATGTATTGGGTTGATCAGGGCGATCGAGCGGTTTGATATCGCGAAGGGGCACGCTTTTAGTTCCTTTGCAATTCCCTACATACGGGGCGAAATTCAACACTATTTGCGGGACAAAAGCCCTTCTGTGCGATTTCCCCGCCACTGGCAGTCCCTGGAACGCAAATCAGTAGCAGCGATCAAGGAGTTGCAGGTGCAGTTAAACCGCAAACCTACGGATGCTGAAGTAGCAGCAGTCCTGGAGGTTTCTGTACAAGAATGGCAAGAAATTAAGTTGGCCCATCTCAACAGATCGCCTCTGAGTTTGGACGCGCCGATGCAAGATGAAGATGAGGGGGCTACTTGTCTGGGAGAATTGGTGCCCGATAGCAAATATCGGAGTTTTCAGTTGGCGCAAGAGGATCAAATTCGCGTACAGCAAGCTTTGGCTATGTTGGAACAACGGACTCGCGAGATATTGGAGTTTGTTTTTCTCTACGATTTGACGCAGAAAGAAACGGCTGAACGCTTGGGTATCAGTGCGGTGACAGTTTCTCGGCGAGTTAAGAAGGGGCTGGATTTGCTCAAGGAAATCATGACTAAACAGCTTTAGTGATTAGTCATTGGTCATTAGTCATTAGTCAGCAGTCAGCAGTCAGCATTAAGCTGCTACCGATAACAAATAACAAATAACCACTGACTACTAACTAATTTTTAGATGCTGCGGACAAATTTATCGAGCCTTTCTACGGCTTTTTTAATTGTGCCTAAATCGGTGGCGTAAGACAAGCGAATATGGTCGTCTGCACCGAACGCAATCCCCGGAATAACTGCTACTTGCTGCTGTTCTAAGAAAGCGTCGCAAAATTCCAAAGAATTCATTCCAGTCTTGCTGATGTTGACAAACATATAGAAAGCACCGTCTGGTTTAATACAGCTAATTCCAGGGACAGCATCGAGTAATTCAAATATTACCTGACGCCTTTCGGCAAAAGCTAGACGCATTGTTTCGACAGACTCTTGACTGCTTTCCAAAGCTGCGATCGCGCCGTACTGTGCAAAAGTACACACATTTGATGTACTGTGACCTTGAATGGTGCTGGTGGCTTTAATTAATTCGCTCGGCCCGGCCAAATAACCGACTCGCCAGCCTGTCATCGAGTAAGCTTTAGCGAAACCGCTGCTGATCAGGGTGCGATCGAAGATTTCTTGGCCTAGGGAACCGATGCTGACGTGTTGGGCGTCGTCATATATAATTTTTTCGTAAATCTCGTCAGCAACGACTAAAATATCTCGATCGACTATCACCTCAGCCAACGCTTTGATTTCCGCCGTAGTATACACCATTCCCGTCGGGTTAGAAGGCGAATTCAGTACAAATAACTTGGTTTTGGGAGTAATCGCTCGACTCAGTTGTTCCGGTGTAATTTTATATCCTGTAGAAGCATCAGTCCGTACAATTACTGGCTTGCCGCTAGCGAGTTTCACCATTTCAGGGTAGCTTAGCCAGTAGGGAGCCGGAATAATTACTTCCTCTCCAGGCTCGATCAGAGCCATCATCAGATTGTAGAGGGAATGCTTGCCGCCGTTGGTGACAATGATATTTTCTGGTTGATAGTTGAGATTGTTGTCGGATTGGAGTTTGCGCGCGATCGCAGCTTTTAACTGCGGTTCCCCAGCCACAGGGCCGTACTTAGTCTTGCCCGCGTCTAAAGCTTGTTTTGCCGCTGCTTTAATGTGTTCGGGGGTATCAAAGTCGGGTTCTCCCGTACTCAAACTACAGACATCAATCCCTTCGGCCTTCATGGCTTTAGCCTTAGCGGCGATCGCCAAGGTTATGGAAGGAGAAACCTCACCCACTCGTGCTGCCAACTTAATCATTGGATTTTAGATATTAGATTTTTGACTTTCGATCATAGGGTGACAAATGTTGATATTCAACCCTGTTGTTAGGGAATTATGACATTTGTTTACATAGTACGTAAAGGATTAAGCAATTAAAGAATAAAAATTAAAGAAGCTCTTAGTTTTAATTTTTATTCTTTAATTTTTATTTTTTGACGTTATTATTGTACCATTTTTGATGCCTCGTTACCCTCAACGCCGATCTGCAAGCTTATGGATCTCAAATCTTTGATTCGCGACATTCCTGATTTCCCCAAGCCGGGAATTCTGTTTCGAGACATTACAACTTTGCTGCGCGACCCGCAAGGGCTCAGCTACACCATTGACAGCTTAGCCGAAAAATGCTCTGCAATGTCTGTTGACTATGTGGTGGGCATGGAATCGCGGGGCTTCATCTTTGGCGCGCCTTTGGCTTATAAAATGGGAATAGGCTTTATTCCTGTCCGCAAACCAGGGAAACTGCCCGGTGCGGTTCATTTTGCTGAGTACGAGTTGGAGTATGGTGTCGATCGACTGGAGATGCACCGAGATGCGATGACATCCGGCAGCCGGGTGCTGATTGTGGACGATTTAATCGCCACTGGCGGAACAGCGGCGGCCACGGCTAAATTGTTGGAACAAGCTGGCTGCGAGCTTGTCGGTTTTGCTTTTATCATTGAATTGCAGGCTTTGGGCGGCAGGCAGAAATTGCCGGATGTGCCGATCGTCACGCTAGTTGAATATTAGTTAGTTAACTGTTGGCAGTTGACAGTTGACTGCTGACAGTTGACAGTTGACAGTTGACTGCTGACAAATAATATCCTTGACCTTTGCATCGGAATTATTCATCTCTCTCTTCTCTTTCTCTGCGTTCTCTGCGTTCTCTGCGTTCTCTGTGGTTAAATCATGCCGATGCAACCGGAATCAATATCATTCACAATTCTTCAAATCTAAAATCTAAAATCTAAAATCTAAAATCCTATGACTTCTATTAAATTGAATCGAAATTGGCGAAAGTTGAATTCTCTGTTTGGTGGCGAAACATTTACTTATGTTTTAAAGCGACTTTTGCAGGCACTTTTAACCCTCTTTTTGGCATCGGCTCTTTGTTTTGCAATTATTGAGCTAGCACCGGGAAATTACTTGGATACATTGAGCCAAAATCCGAAGATTTCGCCGGAGACACTCAAGCAACTCGAACAGCAGTTCGGCTTAGATAAACCAGCTATTGTGCAGTATTGGCTGTGGCTGCAACAAATTGTGACGCGGGGGAATTTTGGCACGAGTTTTGTGTATCAGCGATCCGTAGCTTCGCTGCTGTGGGAACGAGTACCGGCGACGTTATTAATGGCGATCGCATCTTTGATTGTAACTTGGGCGATCGCGATTCCCTTGGGAATAGTCGCCGCCGTCAATCAAAACCGCACAGTCGATCGAGTTCTGCAAGTAGTCAGCTACACGGGACAAGGATTTCCGAGCTTTATCACAGCCTTGCTGCTGCTATTTTTTGCTCAAAATACTTCGCCTCTTTTCCCCGTCGGAGGAATGACAAGCATTGACCACGCAGACTTACCTTGGTGGGGTCAAATCCTCGATTACGGCTGGCACTTAATTTTGCCAACTGTCGCCCTTAGCCTTACTGGTTTTGCTGGTTTGCAAAGATTGATGCGCGGACAATTGTTGGACGTGCTGCGTCAAGATTACATCCGAACAGCACGGGCGAAAGGTTTGCCGGACGATCGAGTAATTTACGTTCACGCTTTGCGGAATGCTGTTAATCCGTTGATTACGCTATTGGGTTTTGAGTTTGCTAGTTTGTTGAGCGGTGCGTTTATTGCGGAATTTTTCTTTAATTGGCCGGGTTTGGGAAAGCTGACTCTGGAGGCGGTGAACAATCAAGATTTGTATTTAGTAATGGCAAGTTTGATGATGGGTGCGACCATGTTGATTGTGGGGAATTTGTTGGCGGATTTGCTGCTGAAAGCTGTCGATCCTCGGATTAAGCTGGAAGATTTGAAATAGAAGACTTAATTCAGTAACAGAAGGTACGCAAGGGCGATTTGTAATAGTCAACAGTCAACAGTATTCTCATTATCCATACCCCCTACCCCCTGCCCCCTTACCCATCTCGGAGTGTTTTATGTCAGAAAAACAAGCAAACGAGCCAATAGACATCTCCCATAATTCTTGTGGGGTAGGCATCCTGCCTGCCTTTAACAGGCTTGTTAGGAGATGTCTAATGAGTTTTAGTCGCTTTGCCGACGGGTACAGGCATATTGACAGTTTTTCAGAAGAGGCAAGGCACACAGTTAAAGTGTTGTTAAAAAAGGCTGGCACGGATGACGCTGAAGCAGCAGAGCGGATACTTTCAAGCATGACAAGACTGGATCTCAGCGACAATAAAATTACCGACATCAGCTCCCTCGGCTCGCTCACCAATCTGACAACACTGCATCTTAACAACAATCGAATTACCGACTTCAGATTCCTCGGCTCGCTCACCAATCTGACAACACTGCATCTCAACAACAATCGAATTACCGACATCAGTTTCCTCGGCTCGCTCACCAATCTGACAACACTGCATCTCAACAAAAATCAAATTACCGACATCAGTTTCCTCGGCTCGCTCACCAATCTGACAACACTGCATCTTAACAACAATCAAATTACCGACATCAGCTCTCTAGGCTCGCTCACCAATCTGAGAGAACTAAATCTCAGCGACAATCGAATTAGCGACATCAGCTTCCTCGGCTCGCTCACCAATCTGAGAGAACTAAATCTCAGAAGCAATCGAATTACCAATATCAGCTTCCTCGGCTCGCTCACCAATCTGACAACACTGAATCTCAGCTACAATCAAATTACCGACTTCAGCGCCTTCCGATCGCTCACCAATCTGACCACACTGTATCTCGAAAAAAATCAAATTACCGACATCAGTTTCCCCGGCTCGCTCACCAATCTGACAACACTCGATCTCAGGCTCAATCAAATTACCGACATCAGATTCCTGGGCTCGCTCACCAATCTAACAACACTGTATCTCTACCACAATCAAATTACCGACATCAGATTCCTGGACTCGCTCACCAATCTGACAACACTGTATCTCTACTACAATCAAATTACCGACATCAGTTCCCTAGGCTCGCTCACCAATCTGACAACACTGTATCTGGAGGACAATCAAATTACCGATATCAGCGCGTTGCTATCTCTCACCAATCTGACAACACTGCATCTCGACAACAATCAAATTACCGATGTCAGCGCCTTGCGATCGCTCACCCATCTGACCACACTGTCTCTCGGTCACAATCAAATTACCGATATCAGCGCCTTGCGATCGCTCACCCATCTGACAGAACTGACTCTCTACGGCAATCCAATTACCGCTCTGTGCGTGTTAGGCGAACTCGCACAGAAACGTCTTACTCTCTCGACTAGGCCAATTGATGCTCAAAAAGCCACAGAAGCAGTCAAAGTTGCCTATGCCGCTATTGGCTTAGAAGAACCCGAAGTTATTGTTTGCAGCAGTCCCCGCGACGCTTATCTCCAAATCTTTAACTTGCCGAAACACGACCATTCACAAAACTGCTCAGACAAATGGCACAGGAAGAGATTGGGGAAAAAGCTATACTGGCAAGGGATGTCCCCATCGATTGTGAAAGAATTTGCAAGTCCGGCAGTGTGGCAGTATGAGTTCGAGCGCATGAGGTTCGACTCCGAACCAGACCGCACACTGAGTTCGCTAATGAAGGAATTGGTTGACGAATATGAGCGATCGGAACAAACGAAGAGGAATGTTTTTTCCGCTCATTCGTTCGACCTGAGATACGCTGAAACCCCCACGACTTTATTTAAAGAAATCTATTTGACTGAACTTTATATCTCTTCATCAGGCATCAATATCTCCCAAAAGGCACAAGAAATACATCGCTGCCAAAAGCTGCTTTTCGAGCATTGCGGTTTGATATTTCCCTTTGAAAAGATTTGTTATGTATGCGATCGCCCCCGCCACCTGCGCTTTGACAGTCAAAACCGCTTGCACGCAGAAGGAGAACCTGCGATTGAGTTTGCCGACGGATGGAATTTTTACTATTATCAAGGCGTCAGATTGCCTGAAAAATACGGTCAATTTCACCCAAATCAATGGCAATCCCAATGGCTTTTAACAGAAGAGAATGCCGAGCTGAGGCGAGTGTTAATTCAAGGAATTGGTTACGCTCGCATAATTCAAGAATTGGAAGCAAAACAACTAGATAGTTGGCAGGAATATGCACTATTACAAATAGATAATGCCGATGTCGAGCCGATTTATTTGTTAAAAATGACTTGTCCGAGTACGGGATTCATTCACGCTTTGAGAGTGCCGCCTAACCTGACATCTGCTAGGGAGGCAATTGCGTGGGTAAATTGGGATATCGATCCAGAGGAATTTTCCGTGCAGACTTGATATAATTGCGGCGATGGAGTTCTACAAGTAGTCAGCTACACCGGACAAGGATTTCCCCGCTCGATCGCAGCGTTGCTGCTATTTTTTGCTCAGAATACTTCGCCTCTGTTTCCCATCGGAGGAATGACTTGTATCGATCGCGCAGACTTACCGAATGTGGGGTCAAATCCTCGATTACGGCTGGCACTTAATTTTGCCAACTGTCGCTTTGAGCCTTACTGGTTTTGCTGTCCGGCAAAGATTGAGGCGCGGACAATTTTTGGACGTGCTGCGTCAAGATTACATCCGAACAGCACGGGCTCGCCGGGAAGCCGGACGATCGAGTAATTTACATTCATGCTTTGCGGAATGCAGTTAATCCGTTGATTACGCTATTGGGTTTTGAGGCAAGCTAGTTTGTTGAGCGGTGCGTTTATTGCCGAATATTTCTTTAATTAGCCGGGTTTGGGAAAGCTGACTCTGGAGGCGGTGACTAATCAAGATTTGTATTTAGTAATGGCAAGTTTGAGGATGGGTGCGACGATGTTGATTGTTGGGAATTTGTTGGCCGATTTGCGGCTGGAAGCTGTCGCTCCTCGGATTAAGCTGGAAGATTGGAAATAGTAGACTTAACTCAGTAATATGAGGTACGCAAGGGCGATTTGTAATAGTCAACAGTCAACAGTCAACAGTATTCCCATTACCCATGCCCTATGCCCCATGCCCCCTGACCCATCTCGGAGTGTTTTATGTCAGAAAAACAACCAAACGAGCCAATGATTTTTAGCCGCTTTGCCGACTGGTGCAGGCATATTGACAGCCTTTCAGAAGAGGCAAGGCACACAGTTAAAGTGTTGTTAGAAAAGGCTGGCACTGATGATGCTGAAGAAGCGGAACAGATACTTTCAAGCATGACCGAATTGGAGCTCAGCAACACTGGAATTAGCGACATCAGCTCCCTCGACTCGCTCACCAATCTGAGAAGACTCGATCTCGGCGACAATAAAATTACCGACATCAGCTTCCTTGGCTGGCTCACCAATCTGACAGCACTGGATCTGGCCAGCAATCGAATTACCGACATCACCTTGCTCGGCTGGCTCACCAATCTGACCACACTGCATCTCAACAACAATCAAATTACCGACATCAGCTTTCTCGGCTCGCTCACCAATCTGACAAGACTCGATCTCGGCGACAATAAAATTACCGACATCAGCTTCCTGGGCTCGCTCACCAATCTGACCACACTGCATCTCAACAACAATAAAATTACCGATATCAGATTCCTGGGCTCGCTCACCAATCTGACCACACTCGATCTCAGCAGAAATCAAATTACCGACATCAGATTCCTGGGCTCGCTCACCAATCTGACCACACTCGATCTCAGCAGAAATCAAATTACCGACATCAGATTCCT
>NZ_JAUBUE010000007.1:194259-207140 GCF_036705305.1 Microcoleus sp. B3-D7
GGGCTCGCTCACCAATCTGACCACACTCGATCTCGGCGACAATAAAATTACCGACATCAGCTTCCTTGGCTGGCTCACCAATCTGACAACACTGAATCTGGCCAGCAATCGAATTAACGACTTCAGCTTCCTCGGCTCGCTCACCAATCTGACAAGACTCGATCTGGGCTACAATCACATTACCGACTTCAGCTTCCTCGGCTCGCTCACCAATCTGACAACACTGGATCTGGCCAGCAATCGAATTAACGACTTCAGCTTCCTCGGCTCGCTCACCAATCTGACAAGACTCGATCTGGGCAGCAATCGAATTACCAACATCAGCTTTCTCGGCTCGCTCACCAATCTGACAACACTGAATCTCAACTACAATGTAATTAACGACATCAGCTTCCTCGGCTCGCTCACCAATCTGACCACACTGCATCTGGCCAGCAATCGAATTACCGACATCAGCATCCTCGGCTCGCTCACCAATCTGACCACACTGTATCTCGACAGAAATCGAATTACTGACATCAGCGCCTTGCGATTGCTCACCAATCTGACCACACTGCATCTGGGTCACAATTACATTACCGACATCAGCGCCTTGCGATCGCTCACCAATCTGACCACACTGAATCTCGGCGACAATCGAATTACCGACATCAGCATCCTCGGCTCGCTCACCAATCTGACCACACTGTATCTTAACAAAAATCAAATTACCAACATCAGCTTCGTCGGCTCCCTCACCAATCTGACCACACTACATCTCGACAGCAATCGAATTACTGACATCAGCTTCGTCGGCTCGCTCACCAATCTGACCACACTGTGTCTCAACAGCAATCAAATTACCGACATCAGCGCCTTGCGATCGCTCACCAATCTGACCACACTGTCTCTCTACGGCAATCGAATTACCGATATCAGCGTGGTAGGCGAACTCGCACAAAAAAGTCTTACTCTCTCGACTAGGCCAATTGAGGCTCAAAAAGCCACAGAAGCAATCAAAGTTGCCTATGTTGCTATTGGCTTAGAAGAACCTGAAGTTATTATTTGCAGCAGTCCCCGCGACGCTTATCTCCAAATCTTAAACTTGCTCGAACACGACCATTTACAAAAATGCTCAGACGAATGGGACAGCAATAGATTGGGCGAAGAGCTAGACTGGAAATGGATGTCCCCATCGATTGTGAAAGAATTTGCAAGTCCGCCGGTGTGGGGGTATGAGTTCGATCGCATGACGATCGAGCCCGAAGCAGACAGCACACTGAGTTCGCTAATGTACGAATCGGTTGGCAGCTATGCGCGATCGGAACGAACGAAACTAACTAAGGGGAATGTTTCCCCCAATTATTTGTTATACCTGAGATCCCCTGACACCCCCACGACTTTGTTTAAAGAAATCTATTTGACCCAATTGTATATCTCTTCATTAGGCATCAATCTCTCAGAAAGAGCACAAGAAATACATCACTGTCAAAAGCTGCTGTTCGAGCATTGCGGTTTGATATTTCCCTTTGAAAAGATTTGTTATGTATGCGATCGCCCCCGCCACCTGCGCTTTGACAGTCAAAACCGCTTGCACGCGGAAGGAGAACCTGCCATTGAGTTTGCGGACGGATGGAATTTTTACTATTATCATGGCGTCAGATTGCCTGAACAATACGGCCAACTCCCCCCAAATAAATGGAAATCCAAATGGCTTTTAACAGAAGAGAATGCTGAGCTGAGGCGAGTGTTAATTCAAGTAATTGGCTACACTCGCATAATTCAAGAATTAGCAGCAAAACAAATAGATAGTTGGCAGGAATATGCACTATTACAAATCGATAACGCCGATGTCGAGCCGATTTGTTTGTTAAAAATGACTTGTCCGAGTACGGGATTCATTCACGCTTTGAGAGTTCCACCTAACCTGACATCAGCGAGGGAGGCAATTCGCTGGGCAAATTGGGATATCGATCCAGAGGAATTTTCCGTGCAGACTTGATATATAGCCTTTCTCACGTAAATTAAATGCTAGTGGGCTGCGGGCATAGCAGATATAAAAGCGTTTGAATTTTTAATTTCAGAAGGGGCTGACAATTAATTTAAGAACGGGCTAGGCTAGCTGTAGACTTCTATTTCCCTGCCAGAAATGCACCGATAAAATTACATTCACCCTCCAAACATGGCTAAACAACTAGCAATAGAAACTCGCGGGCTGACGAAACAATTCGATCGCCATATAGCCGTCAATGACATCGATTTGCAAGTAGCAGCAGGCGAAGTATGCGGACTGATCGGGCCCAACGGTGCCGGCAAAACTACTTTGCTGCGGATGTTGGCGGCGGCTGAGGAACCGACTACAGGGGAAATTTATATCAATGGAGATAGGTTGTTGCGCGATCGATCTCACCCAATTCTCAAACAGCGCATCGGCTTTCTTCCCGACGACTTTCCCCTCTACGACGACTTGACTGTTTGGGATTATTTAGACTATTTTGCCCGACTCTACAACCTCCAGCAACCGCGCCGCCGAGAGCGAATCAACTCCGTGTTAGAACTCGTGCAACTAACCAACAAGCGCAACAGCTTAATTTCTACCCTGTCGCGGGGGATGAAACAGCGCCTGAGTTTGGGGAGAACTATTATCCACGAACCGCTGTTGCTGTTGTTAGACGAACCGGTTTCTGGCTTAGATCCGATCGCCCGAATGCAGTTCCGCGAAATTATCAAAGTTTTGCAAGAAGCCGGCATGACCGTAGTCATATCATCTCACGTCCTCAGCGACTTAGCCGAACTTTGTACCTGGGTCGGCATCATGGAACTCGGATATCTGGTCGAAAGCGCACCTTTACAAGAACTTTACAAACGCCTCAGCCGCCAGCAAATTTTTATGTCGGTTTTAGGAAATCAATTAGAAGCGCTAACATCGGCCTTAAAAAACTTTCCTTGGGTGGAAAATTGGGCAATAATCCCGGAAACTCAACAGGTGTGCGTTGATTTTTCAGGAAGCCCGGAAGATGCGGCAAATTTATTACGCGAACTCGTCGCGGCCAACATTCCCCTAACCGAATTCCACTGCACTCAAGAAGACTTAGAAACCATATTCCTCAAGATGGGACACCAGCAAGCATCTTAATTTGCTAGTTTCCGGTTTACCAGAATAAACAGTGAGTTATAACTGAGTCGTCACCCATTCCTAATCACCAATAACCAATGACACTCCACTTACTAGACAAAATAGGCAACTGGAATCCCCAGTTATTTCGAGAAATCAAAGGCCGCTTGAATACTGGCAATATGGCGCTAGCCTCTGCCCTTTCCCTAAGCGCTCAACTGCTGCTGTTCATGTCTGTCAGCGCTCAGATACCCGTTCCCCCTCCGAATGGGGAGTACACTTACCCCATCTATCACAGATTTTGCTCTTTAGATAACGCCCATCCCTATGAAAAAATCTGCGTCAGAGATGCCTTCAGCAACTTTGTCATTAACTGGCGGGAGTGGTGGTTAGAGATATTCGTTTGGCTGAGCATATTTAGCGTCTTAGCTTTATTAGTAGCAGGGACTTATCTACTTGTCAGTGACTTAGACAAGGAGGAACGCCGCGGCACGCTCAACTTTATTCGCCTCAGTCCCCAGTCTGCCAAAACAATTTTTATCGGCAAAATCCTTGGTGTCCCAATTTTACTTTATCTAGCAGCAATTCTGGCCGTACCCCTGCACCTGTACGCTGGATTAGCTGCTCAAATACCTCTGAATGAAATTTTATGTTTCTACATAGCAGTTGCAGCTAGCTGTGCTTTATTTTACAGCGGTGCGATGCTATTTGGATTGACAACCAGTTGGTTGGGAGGATTTCAACCTTGGTTGGCTAGCGGTATGGTTTTTGTGGTGTTTGGGATTTCTGCGCTCCCGTTCACACGAACTGCTTGGGATTTGTTAAAATTTTTGTCTCCCCTTGCTATCCTGAGATATCAGCTTTTTCTAGTTGATAGAGGTGAGTTCGATTCGTTAGTTGAAGACTTAGACAAGCTGCAATGGTTTTACTCGCCAGTGGGTACAAATATTGCGAGTGGCCTTGCTTTGTCTCTCTTGGTTTGTGGTACAGGAACCTATTGGCTGTGGCAGGGATGGCAGCGTCGCTTTCCCAATCCCAGCACCACAGTTTTGAGCAAGCGGCAAAGTTATTGGCTAGTTATCTGCTGTCAGCCAATAATTTTAGGGTTTGCACTCCAATCAAACCCCCTATCAGGCACGAGTCTCCCCACCTTACTGATCTTGAATTTGCTGATGTTTTTTGCTTTAATTGCAGCTTTAACATCTGACAGACAATCTTTGTACGATTGGGCGAGGTATCGGAAACAAATCGTTCCCACCAGTCAGAAGCTGTGGCGACGCTACCCACTACTCGATTTAATTTGGAGCGAGAAAAGTCCCGCTATAGTTGCGATCGCGATTAATCTCCTCAGCTCAGTAATCATTTTAACACCTTGGGCGCTGTTGGAAAAACCTCAGATCAACGAATTTGGGGGGGTAATTTGCTGCCTGAATCTTATCCTAATTTACGCAGCCATCACCCAACTATTCCTATTGACAAAAACCAGAAATCAGGAAATTTGGGCCGCAGGCACTGTCGGTAGCGCTCTCTTGTTGCCACCTCTGATTTTATCTATGCTCTTGCTAACCCCAGAAAAAGCTCCTATTCTCTGGTTGTCTTCAACATTTGTTGGCTTTTGGTTTTCGTCTTCGTCTTCTTTCCCAGCATCAGGAAATACCATTTTGTTCTCCATACTCAGTCAGTGGAGTGTCTTGGTGTTGTTGAATATCAAATTGCGATCGCAACTCAAACTCGCAGGGCAATCAGCTTCTAAAGCACTGCTGAAAGCGTGAAAAAGCCGGGAAGAGTTCAAACGTGAAACTCCGATTCAGGCAGGGATTTAAACCTCTGCCTGAAAGCTTAAGTCGTCTGAAAACGACTGTTTAACTAACTTATTATGCTAATTCCGCATTTATAATCAACTTTATATTGAGCGATGGTGGTCGCCGCTACACAAACAAAGACTACCTTCGGAGGTTTTAAGATTAAAGTTGAAAAATAATTTCTGACCTTACAGATCCAAAATTATAGAGTCAGCGTATATTACTAATGAACGCAGTACAAAATTTCATAGGTTCGCACCGCTAAAAATTTCAGCTTGCCTGTTTGCAGTTGAGCTGCGATCGCCCTTGGCTACACAGCCAACTATAAAATACGGCTAAGCGATCTGTATTTAGGAGTGGGTTTATTGGAATTTGGGGGCAGGTTTATATATCATTTTAGCTGCGTGTAATACTTTTACGGCAACCCACCCATAAAGCCGAAAATAAGAAAAACTATCCTAAAAGTGCGAGTTTGTGATATTTTGACTGAGAATGCCGCCGCCGTTAGGCAACAGAAGTATCAAATTTAGAGGGTAATTAGAACATGGCAGAAATTAGAGACACCGCCCAAGCAAACTTGCTAGCAGGAACTCCAGAAGATGACCTGATTTTTGGTTTGATGGGCAATGACACCATTGCCGGAAACTCTGGTAATGACAGCATTTATGGAGGAAAACAAAGCGATTTAATTGAGGGCAATTTAGGTCAAGATTCGCTTTTTGGAGATTTAGAGAACGACACTATTAACGGCGGAGACGGTAACGATTTTTTAGTGGGCGGAAAAGGCAGCGATTCCATATCGGGCAACTCCGGGAATGATGTTTTGTCGGGCGATCGAGATACTGATGTCCTGATAGGCGGAGACGGGGCAGACTTATTTGTTTTGAGGCGCTACGCGGAGGCAGATCCTGGTCGTACCAGCGGCGGTGCTAATTTCGCAAATGCTGACGCGATCGCCGATTTTGTACCAGGTACAGATTTAATCGGTTTGGCGGGAGGTCTTAGTTTTAGCGACTTGAATATTCAGGAAGCTGGAAACGATACTGTTATTCAAGACCGAGTGACTGGAGAATTTCTCGCTACTCTCAGAGGGGTGAGACAAAGTTCGATTAACCAGGCAAGTTTCACTAATAATATTGGCAGCGTTGTTCCCAGCCCCCCGCCTCCAGCCCGGACAACAGCTTATGCTTTAACTCCTGCTAATCGGATTGTCGGTTTTAGTCTTTCCAATCCGGGAAGTGTAGTCTCAGATTTGCCCGTGACTGGATTGCAAGCGGGAGAAAGTTTGCTGGGAATAGATTATCGGCCGGCTAACGGTTTGCTTTACGGTGTGGGTTCTAGCAATCGCTTGTATACTGTCAATCCGATGACTGGGGAAGCAAGTCCAGTCGGTAACGGGCAGTTTGCTGTTCCCCTAACTCCGGGGGCTGCGGGTTTTGATTTCAATCCGACAGTTGATCGAATTCGGTTTGTCAATGAAGCGGATCAAAACGCCCGCCTCAACCCGGATACCGGGGCACTTGTGGATTTTGACACGCTGGCGGGGGGAATTCAACTCGACGGGAATTTGGCTTACCGGGCGGGCGATCGCAATTTTGGAAGTTCTCCGGCTGCTGCTGGGGCTGCGTATGTGAATAACTTTGCCGGGGGTACTTCGACAACGCTGTTTGTAATTGACAGCGATTTGGATGTTTTGGTGCGCCAAGATCCGCCGAATAATGGAGTGTTGAATACGATCGGATCTTTGGGAGTTGATGCAACTAGCGTTCTCGGCTTTGATGTCAGGAGTATTGGCGGCCGCGAGGTGGCAGTGGCGGCGCTGGAAGTTGGGGGCGTTTCGGGTTTGTACAATATCAATTTAAGTAGCGGTCAAGCTTCCTTTGTCGGTCAAATTGCCGACGGGAGACAGATTAACGGTTTGGCTTTGCCTTTGCCTACAGCTTACGCTTTAACTGTCAGAAATGGCGCTGAAACAATTGTCGGTTTTAACGAGGCGGCACCGCGGGCGATTCTCAGTGACGTGGCAGTTACAGGGTTGCAGCCGGGAGAAAGTTTGCTGGGAATTGATTTTCGCCCCGCTAACGGTGTGTTATACGGTGTGGGTTCTAGCAATCGCTTGTACGCGATCAATCCCGTGACTGGGCAAGCAAGTTCAGTCGGTAGCGGACAGTTTGCTGTTCCCCTAACTCCGGGGGCTGCGGGTTTTGATTTCAATCCGACAGTCGATCGAATTCGGTTTGTCAATCAAGCCGGTCAAAACGCCCGCCTCAACCCTGATACTGGGGCACTTGTGGATTTTGACACGCTGACGGGGGGAGTTCAACTCGACGGGAATTTGGCTTATGCTGCGGGCGATCGCAATTTTGGCAATCCCGGCGCGGCTGCTGCTGCTGCGTATGTGAATAACTTTGCAGGGGCAGCTTCGACGACACTGTTTGCAATTGACACCAATTTAGACATTTTGGTGCGGCAAGATCCGCCGAATAATGGGGTGTTGAATACGATCGGGTCTTTGGGAATTGATGCTGGTACCGTTCTCGGCTTTGATATCAGGAGTGTTGGCGGTAACGAGACGGCTTTGGCTGCGATCGAAGTTGGCGGAGTTTCCAGCCTATACAATATCAATTTGACCACCGGTCAAGCTTCGATTGTCGGTCAAATTGGTGACGGGCGAGGGATTAAAGGTTTAGCACTGACTTTGATTTAACTGCTAGATTCCCAGCGATTTTAGGCATCAATTATGTACTTTTTAGGTAGAAACTTGAAAGAAACTCAACTTTTATACAGTCGGAAATTGTCAGTCTAAAATCGTTTGGGCAATTCCAAATTCCCAATTTGAGGTAACATATTATTTTGCCAACCAAGATAATATGTTATCTCAAGTTTTTTACTTGCTACGTTCCCGCAGTGACGGCAAATATCTGTCCGCGAATCCCAATCCAGATGCGGCAGTGAGTTACCTGCTGATGTTTCGCGAAGACTATGAGGCTTTAAGCTATCTCAACGCCCACGCTGCTGATGTTGCCGATCGATTCGGAGTAGAATCGATTTCCGGTTCTCAGGTAAAAAAGCTACTCGAACGTTGGGGATTTAACGGTGTGGGCGTTGTTCAAGACCCGCTGTTACCCAATATTGAGTTTTTATTGACAAAGGATTGACAATTGACAAGATTTGCCATTCACCCGGTTTCAGGAAGAAATCGGGTTTTTTTGTCAAGTTTTGAGCCGATCGCCCGATCGAGCTTGTACACTTGTGTGCCCCATATCTAGTGCAAATTGTCAAATATATTAACCTTTTACCCTAAATCTGAATCCTGTTGTATATTCGTAGTCTGTTGATATATTCCGACACGTCAGTACACAACCTATGGTTCGAGAATTAGAGCGATCGAGTGCCAGCGAGAAACGCAACCTGTCCGATTTCCCCGAAACAGCACCCGCAGCCAATCCAGTATTTTTTAGGACTTACAGTCGCCGTACCGAGACGGGAAGGGAGACTTGGGCCGAAGTGTGCGATCGAACAGTCAAGGGGTTGCAAAAGCTGGGAAACCTCACCCCCGAAGAAACACAACTGCTGCACCGGATGCAAAACCAGCTCAAAACCCTCGCTTCAGGCCGCTGGCTGTGGGTAGGTGGCAGCAAATGGATCGAACAACCAGAGAATTTTTCCGGCGCATATAATTGCTCCTCAACAAATATTCTCGACTGGCGTTCGTTTGGTTTGTTGATGGATTTGGCAATGATGGGCTGCGGCACTGGGGCAGTCTTGGAACCACAATATATCAACCAACTGCCGCCGATTCGCAACCGTTTAACCCTAACCATGCAAGGCGAAATCGGCTCTACACCCGCCCAGTTGCGCCGTCAAGAAACAGAAGTAAAAATTGCAGAAAAAACCGCAACTATTTATGTCGGAGATTCTCGCCAAGGTTGGGTAAAATCCTATCAAACTTTGCTGGAATTATCCACAGATGAAAGATTTGCAGGAGAAGTTCAAGTATTTATCGATTTGAGCGACGTTCGCCCGGTGGGAGAACCTTTAAAAGGTTTTGGCGGAGTAGCAAATCCGGTGAAATTGCCCGACCTTTATCAGCGCTGCGCCGCTATTTTGAATAAAGCTTTAGGGCGACAGTTAAATTCAGTTGAATGCTGCGTATTGATAGATGAAGCTGCGGTGACAATTGTTGCTGGAAACATTAGAAGATCGGCCGGAATGCGTCAGTTTTATGCTGATGACGAACTCGGAGCAAATGCTAAAAATAATTTGTGGCAACAAGATGAAAGCGGCAACTGGAGAATAGATCCAGAACGCGATGCCCTTCGGATGGCCAACCATACGCGAGTTTTCCATACCAAACCTACACTAGAAGAATGTATTGATGCTGTCCGAAAACAGTATTACAGCGGCGAAGGTGCGATTCAATGGGCCGGGGAAGCTGTAGCTCGATCTAACGTTGATTTACTTTCAACACCGAGCCTTAGAAGTGAGTTTTTGAAAGCTTACGACGAAGGAAAAGCTAAAGAGTGGTTGCAGGAACGCCATCCTAATATGACTGCTGGCGAGTTAGAGCATCGGTTAGTCCGTGTGGGCTTAAACCCGTGTGGTAAGTAATTTTGCCTCACGTAAAAAACCTCGCAAAATCGGAGAAGACTGAGATGTTAACTCCGAGGTAAGTAAGGGAATTAAAAGTCCTTTACCACCGTAGAGCGTACCGGGTGAACCTTCTTTTTTGAAGAATATAATCCTGGCAAGAGTGCGGGGCATTTACAACTAAAGTAGATGAAAAAGTACGCCGATCTACAGGGAAAAGTGAATCTGTAGAACTAAAGGATAAAAAGCCTTTAGGGTAACAAAAATGGAAATCATCGGCTCTAATTTTCACTGTAATTTGGCAGAAGTTCACCTCAATCAAATTGACCCTTACAACTTCAAAGAACAGGAGGAAGCTTTCAGGGCTGCGGCTCTATCTGTGGCGGTACTTCTCAATCACAAATTTCTTGAACCCCGCTATCAATACAGCCGCGAACTAGACCCGATTGTCGGCGTATCTTTCACGGGATTGTTCGATTTCTTCGTTCATGCTTTTGGCGTTGAGTGGCTGCGCTGGTGGGTGGAAGGCCGCCCGCAAACTCCGCAAGGAATCGCTTTTAAACAGCGGGAAGAAGAGTATTTAAGCGGTTGGCGCGAGATTGTGAATCGGGTAGTATGGGATTATTGCGATCGCCATTCCTTAAAACGCCCAAATCGCTGCACAACCGTTCAACCATCGGGTACTAAATCTCTCCTGACAGGTGCTTCGCCGGGGTGGCATCCGCCGAAAGCCCAGCGTTTCATTCGCCGAATCACTTTCGGCAAAAACGACCCCGTAGCCCTCGCCTGCATCGACTACGGATACAACGTGATTCCGTCTCAATCTGACAAAGATGAAAACGGCAATTTGCTGAACAATCCCTTTGACGAACGCTGTACAGAATGGCTGGTAGAAATACCTGTTGCGGTAAGTTGGGCTGATTTACCCGGTGCTGATGAAATTGACATTAACAAATTCTCAGCGGCGGCACAAATGGACTTTTATATGCAGGTGCAAAAGTTCTACGTGCGGCATAACACCAGCGCGACTATTGAGTTGCGGGAAAATGAAGTAGAAAGTTTTGGCACTAGGATTTACGAGGCGATTCGCGATGATGAAGGCTACATTTCCGCAGCGCTTTTGGCTCGGTTTGATGCTCTTGAAACTTTCCCGCGTTTGCCCTTTGAACCGATAAACAAGGAAACTTACACCAAGATGGTGGAAGAGACTTTGGCGCGCCGCGAAATTGATGTTTTTCATGCGGCGCTGAGTCGCTATGACTTAGGTGAAATGATGGATTCGGGGCCGGCGGGCTGCGATTCTGATAAGTGTTTGATGCCGGAGACTAAATAGATTTAGCGATCGGCTTAAGTATGAGAAATCCCCTGGCTTTGGGGATTTCTTTTTTTTGAGTTGCACAAAAATGCTAAAGCTTTGATTGAGGCTGTTCTGGACAAGAGGCGATCGCTCTTACAGCCAAAATTGTTTATCCCCATCCAATGCACCCGGAGAAATCCCTTGTAAACGACGATAAGCGATGCGATCGGAGCCATATAGCGGTACAGGTAAGCGCGGCTCTTTAAGGGCTCCATGATGTAGTAAGGTAAGTTTAAGAGTTGCTTCTACTACACTATCAAGGGCTTGCTGAATAATCGATCGCTTTCTGACGATCGGGAGCGAGCAATATCTTCAAGCTCGACTTAATATAAGCTTTTCCTGTGTTAATTCCCGGTACATATAATTTTGAATTATCTTCAATCCCAAAATAGGTGTTGTTTTGCCCGCTCGACATAAAAACACACAAAAAACCTGGCGCAACCAGGTAGAAAGATTCATGACTAAAAAAGCGATCGCAATAGCTGTTTGTGAAGTATTATCAAGTTTGGCCATGATCCGATTCAGACCGAATCTTCGTTACCGCAAGCCCCGAATTTGCCCTCAATCGCATTGCGAATTCTCTCATCTTCCAACGCTTGCCTCTTTTTTTCTTTGCTGACATGAGCTGGGGGTCTTCCTAAAGGCGGCCCACTGATTCTGATGCCTCTTTCTTTACACCAAGCTCGGTTTTTTTTGTACGATAAATCCGATCTGCATGAACTGATTCTGGATAGTATCCTGTGAAGCTATGATATGCTTCTACTTGTGCTTTTAAGTCCCCTGATTCGTTGAAATTATCCCAGCTCATTCGGTCTAAGAATACATACCCTTCAAAGCAACTGGCTGATATAGCGTTTCTCAGATAGATCAGGTACAATAACAGCAGTGAGTAAACCAATTCCCAAGATCGGATAATGTAACTTGATTGAAGGCAAACTCTATCGCTTTTGCTAATTCTCGATAATTAGTCGTCTTGATAGAACGGAGAATGTTTTTGAGTTTTGACCATAAATGTTCAATTGGTGAGAAGTCGGGAGAATAGCAGGGCTATTTCATTCTGATCGAAAGGCTGATATGATATTGGATTGATTCTCACTATCAGGCCCGTCTACGATGTCTCAACTTGCCATTGTCGAAGCTTTTACAGCCCTGCCTGATACGCGGCGTACCGCAGGACAACGCCATACCCAAGCTCTATGTTTAGCTTTGTTTACTCTGTCGGTGACGGCTGGAAATCGTGGATTTCTGGCGATTGGAGACTGGCTTTGGGCCTACCATGATGAATTGGTAGCCATGAAAAGCGCCACCCAAAGGGCGCTTACCGTCTTACAGCACAATTCGGCGGACACGGCGTTGCGACTCGATTACCGGGATTACTCGGCTTGTTTATCTCGATTCTTCGGCATTCAACCTTTACCTGGAGAAACCATTGCCACCGACGGCAAGGTGCTGCGAGGCCAGAAATGAAGCCATCAGCGATGACCCCACAGTAGACTCACATCCGGCGATTATGCTGGTCACGGCTTATATTGTCGAGCGGGGCTTGATTCTAGAACCCTACGAAGTCGAGTCGAAAACGAATGAAATCACTGCTTTGCCTGCCTTCATCAAACAGATGGCATTACAAGGAGTGGTGTTCGCTTTTGATGCCATCAGCACCCAAAAAAACAGCGACTGCAATCATTGACAGCCATAACGACTATATCGGTGAACTCAAAGGCAATCAGTCAGGCTTACTTGCAGCTGTAGTAGCCAATTTTCAACCACAAGCAACGACGCAACAAATCAATAAAGGGCATGGTCGCATTGAAAAACGCACCGTCAGCATTAGTCATATCCTTGATGGAATTCCCGATTTCCCTGGACTACAAACCTTGATTCGAGTTCAGTCCGAACGCCTTGTGCATCGGGCGACCATCATTGAAGTCACAACCGAAACTCGCTATTACGTTGCCTCATTTGGGTGCATCTCACTTTTGCAAATACATCAAGCGGAAAGTTGACCATTGAGATAAGCACAGCGCAGAGAAAGGATAGA
>NZ_JAUBUE010000124.1:0-1789 GCF_036705305.1 Microcoleus sp. B3-D7
AAACAATGCGTCCACCAATCTGGAATCCCCCCATCGAATTGTCCGCAAGCGAACAAAACGTAGCCTCGCGCATTCGGAAGGCAAAGTTGTTCTTATTTTTGAGAAACATTCGCCACCAATTATTTGATGAAGAGTTTCAAGTAGAACTAGCAACTCTGTTTAAAGACTCTACAGTAGGAAAATGCCCGCTCGTACCAGCACAAATAGCTTTAGCAATTATTCTACAAGCTTACACAGGAGTTTCAGATGACGAAGCAATTGAAGCAATGCAAATGGACAGAAGATGGCAATTGGTGTTGGATTGTTTGGATGCAGAACAAGCTCCCTTCGGCAAAGGTACTTTAGTTAGATTTCGGGCAGTCTTAATCGCAAAAGGGGGCGATCGGCGGCTGGTAGAAAAAACAATTGAAATTGCTAAAAAAACCCCAGGATACAGCGAGGGTTCCTTGAGAGCAGCCTTAGATTCAAGTCCTTTATGGGGAGCAGCCCGAGTCGAAGACACCTATAATCTGTTAGGTCATGCACTCAAAAAATCCTTAGAAATAATTGCCAAAAGTACACAACAGGATGTCGGGACGATCGCAACGCAAGCCGGAGCAGAAATTGTGGCAGCGAGCAGCCTTAAAAAAGCCTTAGATTTAGATTGGGATGACCCGAGTGCTAGAGAGCACGCATTAACCACAATTTTACAAGCACTCCACCAAGTAGAAAGCTGGATCGAATCGCAATCTGACCTAACACAAAAGACAGCAGAATCAGTAAAAAGCAGCTTGGCATCGGCCAAAGAAATAGAAAAACAAGACATAGAAAGGAGGGACGATGGCAGCCCAAAGCTTCGTCAGGGCGTGGCTCCCAACCGCCGGATTGCCATAGAAGACCCTGATATGAAACACGGACGAAAAAGTCGTTCAAAAAAGTTTGATGGATACAAACGCCACATCCTCAAAGACCTAGATACAGGAATGGTAAGAGCCGTAGGAGTAACACCTGCAAATGTAGCAGAAGCTAGTGTTACAGAAGGACTAGCAATTGATTTAGCGTCCCAAAAAGTTGAGCTAGGAGAGTTGCATATCGATCGAGCTTATTTAACAAGCCATTGGGTCAAAGAACGCTCAGCAAGCTTGACAATAATTTGTAAATCTTGGCGAGTCCGCAACGGCAAATATTTTGATAAAACAGCTTTCAATCTCGATTGGAACGAGAGTGTAATCCGCTGTCCCAATGGCATCAGCATACCATTTACCGCAGGAAAAACAGTGCGATTTCCCCAAAAGCAATGTCAGATTTGTCCGCTGCGAACTCAATGTACAGCTAGTTCTAAATGTCGGAGTGTTTCCATTCATCCAGACGAGCCATTATTGCAGGAGTTGCGCGAGCGCCAAACCACAGTAATCGGCCGTCAAAAATTAAGAGAGCGAGTGAGTGTCGAACACAGTTTAGCTCACATCGGTCAGTGGCAAGGAACACAAGCCCGGTACTTGGGACTGCGCAAAAATCTGTTCGATATGCGTCGGATGGCGGTGGTTCACAATCTCCATGTTTTGGCAAGAATGTTTCAAAATCAACAGATATCAGCCTAGCTAAAAAGATACCTTAGTCGCAGATTATATTTTTCCTATCGCTGGCTGGCCGGATTTATTAAGAGCAAACATCGGCTGAGATTTCGTATGGCAATCATTGAAGAGACACTGCATAGCAACTTGAGTTTTTAGTGGCGTATTGTGAGTCGTTTGGGTACATCCTATTTGAGGTTTTTTGTCAACCTCTTTTACTGGACTGGCGCTCTAGG
>NZ_JAUBUE010000125.1:0-1773 GCF_036705305.1 Microcoleus sp. B3-D7
CTCTACCATAGGACTGGCAATGCTTTTGGGGTGTGTCACTCCTTATACTACCACGAGAGTGACAAAAGAGGGTTAAGATAGTAGATCAGCAAGCGTACTGACTTGTACAACATATCAACGGACTTGGAATAATATAAAGTCTGGTGTTGCATCATGGAGAATGATGTGATGAAATATGCCAATGCCTTGCCCTCCCACAGTCAAAGTTCCAAAGTGGTAAAAAATCGACACCGCCAAGGTAAACAGAGCTATCTGTGTCGAAGATCATCTTTGAATATCCTCTTGTGGTTCCTTAAAGTTATAATCCGTCACTTTACTCTAGCGACTGTCTATTCCAGCCTCACGTGGGCCCCCCACAAATCTTGCGGGAGAAATACTCTGTCGGTGGGTAGGGGAGCAACTGGGGCCGTGAGGGTAAATTGACCCGCTTCAATTTGCTGCTTCAATTCCAATGCTACTTGCCGGGAGAGAAACATACTGGCAAGGGGGGCGGCCCGTACTGGTTTGCCCTCGATGAGAATGCGGCCAGTCTTTAATTGAGCATAGCTGACTAAACCGAAGGTGGGACGAACGCGCCGGGGGATAGAGAAATCTACCACCGGCGCTACTATTTTTTTGTCGGATACTGCACAGTGGGCGACGACTGTTTCGTTTAAGACGGGAAACGGGATGCCGACTCCCAGCATCAGGGATGGGCCGTAGTTTTTGAAGTAGCAGCCGCGCACCCATTTGGAGTTCATCTGTTTGGCGTCGCCGATGAGTGCGAGGGTGGCGGCCGGGCCGATGGGGGTGCGGTTTGGCTGGCGTTTTTGCAGCGGGAAGTGCTGGGTTCCTTCCCAGGTGATGTACCCCTGAGCGCCTCCTAGGAAGATGCGGGTGCCGATGCCGATGATTTCGAGGTCGGGGTCGTTTAGCAGGGGAGACATGGCTCCAAGGTTCGAGTAGACGGCGTTGCCGAGGTTTGGTTGCAGGGGGCCGAGGTAGGTGAACAGCGGGCGATCGCCCCCGTTGACGCCAACAATAAAGTTTTGATATGCATTGCGGGGATTGAATAAATAAAACTGGTTGATTGTATCGCGGGTAATCGTGGTTTCAAAGGAGGCGCGGGGGTAGCAGTCTGTTACCTGCCCCAAGGCGCGCAACTGCACGGGTTTGCCTGCTATTAAGTCTTCGATGACGTGTCCGCCGCCCCGTTCGCGGGATTCTTCGCCGTCTTCGGCTACTTGGGTGGCTCCCACGTACAGGTCTACTGCCCCGAAGCCGGAGTAGGCTAAAACGCCGTCTAGCCAGCACTGGCGGATTTTTATGGGCGGGTCGGTATGGCCGAGGTTGATGATTGCACCGGAGGATTCCATCGGCTCGAAGGTGCCGGTAGTAATGACATCGACTTCTTTGGCTGCTTGGGTAATGCTGGTTTCTTGAACTCTAGTTTTGAGTTCTTCGATTGTCCAGACTGTGGCTTTGCCTTGGCTGATTTTATCGTTGATTTCGTCGATCGATCTCATATATTTTAGATTTTGGATTTTAGATTTTAGATTTTCAATTGATTGATTTTGGAGTGATTTTGATTTTGGATTGATGGAATGTTGCTCGAGCGAATGCTGTTTTGGCGATCGACCTCGGTTTGATAACACAGCAAAATGCTATAACAAATATCAGGATTATATTATAAATAAAATAAAGAGCGATCGTTATGACGGGTGCATCTCACTTTTGCAAATACATCAAGCGGAAAGTTGACCATTGAGATAAGCACAGCGCAGAGAAAGGATA
>NZ_JAUBUE010000074.1:0-16917 GCF_036705305.1 Microcoleus sp. B3-D7
CATCGTTTTTTTTACGGTTTTACTAGCTTTTTCATTTTAGCTATTTTTTCAGGGATTTGCAAAACTGAGATGCACCCAGTTCGATCGTACCTGTAATTTTACCGATCGCCCTGGATTCTTGTCAAAATTCTGTTGTGGGCGAGGCTGCGGGGGAAAAACGGGCGAGTTGCAAGGGATTTTTTTCGCTTAACTGCTGACGAATTTTGCGAAAATGCGATCGCCACAAATAAAGGAGTTATATAGCAATCCTAAATGACTCGTTTATTTTTACCCAACCCTCCCCGAACCCGCTGGGAGTCCGTAATAAATTCACAAATGATGCGAGTATTGCTATATAACTAAAGCATTAAGATTTCTTTCTCATTTTTCTGTTGGAAGGTCTTTTAGGCAGTCGCTTAATTTCACTTTCGCCTCCTGGAATTTCTACTTGTTTGAGATTTTCTTCTACTTCTTCTATAATTTCTAAATTAACAATTTCAACGTCGCCCCCGCTGATTTCTTCCTCTCCCTCCATCTCCTCCGAATTCTGTTGATTTGCGATTAAATGCACGGCTAACCCAGAAGCTTGAACCGAAACTTCTTCGATTTTTTCATGAATTTCAACTTCTCCAATCCGATACTCAATTTCCCCCGCTGGTAAATCTTCCTCGGTAGCAGGAAAGTTATCAAGTTCTTGACTAATTTCAGTTTCTCTGATTTCTTTGTCTACTAGCTGCATTGATAACTGCTGCTTTTCCCTTGACAATTCCTCAACCTTACTTCCAAGCATTCTAATCTGTTCGTTGAGAACGCGAATTTCTCGGTTTTGCTGCTGAATCATTTCTTCGGCATCAGCAAGAGTTCGATTTCTCTCTAATATCACCTCATTTTTAGTTTCTAATTCCAAAGCGCTCATAGCCGCTTTAATTACGTTATAAAAATGCGGTTTAGATACATCAACTTGTTTAGCATTATGGCGACTTTTCCCCAAAAGTCCTATCTTTTCACCTTGCTTAACAGCCAAAACAAAACCTTGATGATTTTTTATTTTTAATTCTTTGACAAAATCTACTTGAACTAAACTGCAAATATATTTGTGACAGTCAAAATAAAATTCTGCTTTCATCAAAAAGCACCCCTTCCTGCTACAGTCCCGCAGAATTATAGCATAAACAACGTTAAAACTCGAACAATATTTATAAAAATAGGGTGGCCGCGGAGGGCTGTACCATAATTTATAAAGGTATGCGATGTCAAGAGTTGTTCAGGACTTATGCGAAAAATCGTTTGACGCGCTACTTATAGCAGTAATGGGCGCATTTCGCCCATACAAAATTAGGTTTTGTGGGCATGAATTTAAATATTTTGGCTTAGCAAAATTCGCCAACTGCGACATATTTGATAAAATAATTAATTGCTTTATTTGCTGACATAAGCAATTTCCCATCCGTAACGATAATAAGCTGTTTCTAAATCAACCCTTTCAGTTTTAACATAAGGCTCTAATTCAAACAGGCTTAATTGAATTGGTTCATCTGTTTTTGGGTTTTTGTTAAATTTGCTCAAAAGTCTTGCTTCTAAATGTTGGTGTGATTCTAAATTGCCATCTGACAGAACGTGATTAATTTGTAAATTAAATACTTTAAGTTTGTGGCACACTAAAATAGTCCGATGACACGTAATCGGGTCTTTTTCCGCACACATTAAACTGATTTTATAATTGGCTGCGCCTTTGAGCAAGCGCTGCGTTCCTGCGGAAAATAGAGGAGTTCCTGCTATGCGATCGTATAAAGCTTTACCGCTAGAATCGTAACAGCTTAAATCTTCTGGTCTCGCGCCCAACTCTTTGCCTAAAAAAACATATTGAATGCCGACACTTGACAAAGAAGCTTTAATTTCGGATTTATTAAAATGAGGTAAATAGCAGCTAAAAGGATGCGATCGCACGTCCGCAACCGCCGTAATTCCGTGTTGTTCCAGCAGCAAAACAAACGCTTCAATACTCAGATTGGAGTGTCCGATCGTAAATAATTCCATTGCTTCGATCTTACTATGCACTCTTTGCCTTGCGGATGAAAGTTTGTGTAGCCCAATTTTTGCAATTGGTAGACTTCAAGCTGTAGGTTTCTTTAGCAACTTTTGAATTAAAAGTTGCACAGCCAGCAGCATCAAACCCAAAGATGCAAAAGCAAAAACACCCGCGCCCAAAGCCACAATCCCCATGACTAAAGTTCGCACAGCCGCGCCAATATTAATCGCAGTCACATTGTCAGAATGAATGGGCGAATTTGCAAAAGTTTGGACGATCGACAAAGTTAGCGCGTACAAAGCCGCCGCAAAGCCACCCGCGATCAGCGAACCCATCACGCACCGCAAAATCGTCGGCGGCGTGGAAGATGCAGAGGTTGCATCTCCAGCCGAACTCAGAGGTTTAGAAGTAGAATTTGGATTAGTTAAATCAGTCATGGCGATTTTAGATTTTAGATTTTAGATTTTAGATTTCTGGTTAATTCACCAAAACTAAAATCGGTCTTGCATGACATATTATCAGTTCTTCGATCTCAATAGACTCTGCGAAAAGTTAGATTCATCTTGACCGTCGCCTGTTACACAGGTTTAACGGGCGATGGCGATCGCACCCTCTTCGAGTTACACCCTAGAAATCGGCGGTTTCGTCTCGTTTCCCTCCGAAAAAATCTGAATTCCAGTATTGCTAAACTGTGCTACCCAAAAATCCAAATCTGGAGAAGCGATCGCAATTTTAACCCGTTCCATAACTTGCTGAGCCTGCTCTGAAGACTCCGCCAGCGCAAACACCGTCGGCCCGGAACCCGACATCATCGTTCCCAAAGCCCCCGCCGACTCAAAAGCCTGCCGCAACTGCAACACCTGCGGGTACATGGGCAAAGCAACTTTTTCTAAATCGTTGTGCAGCAATTGACCAATTTTCGATCGATCTTTTTGGGCGATCGCCCCCACCATCGGGCCCGAATGCAACCGTTGCCGACGGCACTCCAAATCTTCCGCTGCACAATAGGAACTACTGAACTGCTGGCGATAAGTTTGATACGCCCATGCGGTAGAAATACTGAGGTTACGGTACTTGGCCAACACCACATAAAAGCCCCCCAAATCAGGCAGCGGCGACAGTTTATCTCCGCGACCAGTTGCCAAAGCCGTACCTCCTGCAATGCAAAAAGGCACATCCGAACCCAAAGTTCCCCCCAATTCTTGCAACTCCGACTGAGTAAGTCCCAATTGCCACAGCAAATCCATCCCGACTAAAACCGCAGCCGCATTTGCCGAACCGCCGGCAAGCCCCGCCGCCACTGGAATCTGCTTGTGAATAGCAATCTCGACTCCGCCGTATTTCGCCAAGGCATCGGGGAATTGCTTTGCCAACAAATCCGCCGCCCGGTAGGCCAAATTATTCTTATCAGGAGGGACTTGCGGGTGATCGCAGCGCACGCGAATCGTGTCCGTACCGATCGGGCGCAAGTCAATTCGATCGGCTAAATCTATGCTTTGAAGTACCATCGCCAGTTCGTGATATCCGTTGGGGCGATCGCCTATGATTTCCAGATACAGATTGATTTTTGCTGAAGCTAGCAGAGAATATGAACGCATAGGTGATTAAGCCGCAGGTGAAATAAACCCCTGGTTGAAATTAATTGACACCAGTCCCCGTCCATTTTCTCACAACTCAAAGGAAAAATTATGCAGGAAATGTGGAAAACTTTTTTTAGTTCCGGGTCATTTATTCCTCACGGCCACTGCTATCTCTGGCATACCCCGTTAGTCTGGCTTCACGTTGCCTCAGATTCTATAATTGCACTGGCGTATTTTTCCATCCCGATTACATTGGTTTATTTTATTTCCAAACGCGAAGATTTGCCCTTTGATTGGATCTTTGCCCTGTTTGGAGCCTTTATCGTCGCCTGTGGCATCACTCACATATTTGAACTCTGGACACTTTGGTATCCTACCTATTGGCTTTCAGGAACAATGAAAGCAATTACTGCCTTTATTTCATTTGCTACAGCCATACTTTTGGTAGACTTAATTCCTCAAGCCCTAGCACTTCCCAGCCCCGCACAGTTAGAATCCGCCAACCGACTCCTAGGAGCTGAAATTGTCGAGCGCCAATTAGCCGAAGTTGCACTACAAAAAGCTAAAGAAGAATTAGAAATTCGAGTTGAGGAACGCACCGCAGAGTTACAGTCTCAAACTCAACATTTAGAATTTGCCAACAGACTCCTAGCAGCGGAAATTGTCGAGCGCCAATTAGCAGAAGCTGCACTACAAAGAGCTAAAGAAGAATTAGAAATTCGAGTTGAGGAACGCACCGCAGAGTTACAGTCTCAAACTCAACAACTAGAACAAGCCTTGTCTGAATTGAAGCAGGCTCAATCCAACCTAATTCACAGCGAAAAAATGTCGTCTTTGGGGCAATTGGTCGCTGGGGTTGCTCATGAAATCAACAATCCGATTAACTTTATTTACGGCAATATTACTCACACCCGCCAGTATGCCAATAGTTTGCTAGAACTGGTGAATCTCTATCAAGAGCAGTATCCGACTCCCCTACCCATAGTTCAAGAAAAAATCGAGTCTATAGATTTAGACTTTATCATCTCTGACCTGCCAAAAATATTAACTTCGATGAAAAACGGCGCCGAGCGAATTTTTGGTATTGTCAAGTCGCTGCGAATTTTTTCTCGCCATGACGAAGCAGAAATGAAAGTAGCCGACATTCATGAAGGAATGGACAGCACACTGATGATTTTGCAAAGCCGATTGAATGCTAAGCCCGGTTTGGCGAATATTCAAGTTATCAAAGAATATGGCAATTTACCCCGAATAGAGTGCTACCCCGGACAGCTAAATCAAGTGTTTATGAATATCTTGGCTAATGCTATTGATGCTTTAGAAGATGACAGCCACAGCGAGTCGATTGCAGTCAATGAAGCTAATTGCCACCTCATCAAAATTTCTACTAAACTTTTAGACAGTGAAGTGGTAGAAATCCGAATTAGCAACAACGGGCCAGAAATAACCGAATCGGTGAGGAACCAGTTATTTAATCCATTTTTTACCACTAAACCAGTAGGTAAAGGCACGGGATTGGGTTTATCAATTGGCTATCAAATTATCACAGTAAGACATAAAGGCGAATTGCAGTGTATTTCTGCACCGGGCAAAGGTGCGGAATTTATTATTAAAATTCCGATTAGCCTGCAATAATAAACCTTTAAGAATCCCCATAAAACCTAAATTCAACTGTTAGTAGTCACTGCGAAAACTCCTAATTAAAAAAAATACCCAGGTATCCGAATTATTTAAGAATTCTGGTATCTAACACAATCCTGAACCTCAAACATCGCCCATAATATTATTACTCAAACTGACCCATTGAGCCACGCTTAAATCTTCAGCGCGAGATTGAGGATTGATCTGTAACTCTTCTAACAATTGAACGAGTTTATCTAAATCCACAGCCCCTTTCAAATTATTTCGCAGCATCTTGCGCTTGCTACCAAATCCCAACTTCACTAAATTCTCCAAATAGCGCGGATTAACCGCCGCAGTTTCTATCTGTCTGGGAAGCAGCCGCACCACGGCGGAATCGACTTTGGGTGGCGGAAAAAAGTCTTTAGAGGGCACATCGCAAATTAACTCGCATTCTGCTAAATACTGCACGCGCACTGACAGCGCGCCAAAAGCTGTCGAACCCGGTTTAGCGTAAAGCCTTTGGGCCACTTCTTTCTGCACTAACAGCACGATGGAATCGAAGGGTTTAGCAGCAGGAACAGATATCGTTCCCAGCAGTTTTTGCAGAATCGGGCCGGTGATATTATAGGGAATGTTGGCAACAACTTTATTGGGATTTTGGAATTTGGGAAAGGCTGTTAGTTCAGCCTCTAAGTCCATTTCCAAAAAGTCGCCTTGTAACAGTAAAAAATTGTCAGTTTTGCCGAGTTGTTTGGCTAGCTTGAGACACAAATCTCGATCGATCTCCACAGCAACAACAGACTCAGCCGCAGGCAGCAAACGCCGAGTCAAAATCCCCGTACCCGGCCCAATTTCCAGGACGCGATCGCGATCCAAAGAAGCCGCTTTCACAATCTTATCTAAGGCTTTCTCGCTTTTGAGCCAATGTTGAGCAAACTGTTTTCGGGGTCTGGTCGATCGCATTTTTTGAATTTTTGGAGAAATCTTAGCCTGTCATTCTATCACAGCTCAATATATCTTCCCAACCTACGGTGATGTTTATTTTTGTTAACAGGGGTTGAATTAACCAAAAAACTTGGGCACTATAATAAGGACAAACAATAAAAAATAAATTTATTTCTTCCCAATTACCAACAGCACAACACGTAAGTCACGGAGACACGGATAGCTGTTTTTCCAAATAACCAATAACAAATAACCAACAACCAATTACCAACAACCAATTACCACTTCCCCAAAAATGAAATTCCAACGAGTATTTGGTACATTACCCAAAACCACAGCCAGCGCCCCCGGCAGAGTAAACCTGCTGGGCGAACACACAGACTACAACGATGGATTTGTACTTCCCACTGCGATTCCCCAGCGCACCACAGTACAAATCGGCTTCAGCAGCGACGATCGACACCATTTTTATTCAGCAGAATATGACGAACTCATAAATTATTCAGACGACGATACCATACCCCAAAAATTCGTCAGTTATATCTGTGGCTGCCTGAGACTTTTAGAAAAAGAAGGATACAAAATACCGCCAATAAATCTCTACATTACCTCGACTGTACCGATCGGAGCCGGTTTGTCCAGTAGCGCCGCTTTAGAAATAGCAACCCTCAGAGGACTGCGCGCGCTGCTGAACCTCCCCATAGACGACGTGCGGCTAGCTCAAATCGGACAGCAAGTCGAAATCCGGTATGCCGGCTTGAACTGTGGCATCATGGATCAAATGGCGTCGAGTTTAGCAGACACCAACACCATGCTATTGATCGACACCCGCAGCCTCGAATGCCGCCCGATACCTTTTCCCACAAACACAGAAATTTTAATAATTGACAGTGGCGAAAGCCATGAACTGGCAGCAGGAAGCGGCTACAACCAGCGACGCGCCGAGTGCGAGGAATCCGCGCGGATATTGGGAGTTAAAGCTCTTAGGGATATCGCCGACCCCCAAGCTGTCGAAGTATTGCCGGAACCCCTCAGAAGGCGAGCGCGGCACGTGGTTACTGAAAACAACCGCGTACTCGAAGCGGTAAAATCTTTGCCAGCAAAACGTTTTGGGGAGTTAATGAATGCTTCCCATGCCAGTCAGCGCGACGACTACGAAGTTTCGGTGCCGGCAGTAGACACGCTGGCGGCAATCTTGCAGTCAATCCCCGGAGTCTTCGGCGCAAGGCTGACGGGCGGCGGTTTTGGCGGTGCTTGCGTAGCCTTGGTGGAGAGTGGGAAAGCGGGTGCGATCGCATCAGAGGCGATCGATCGCTACCAGCGCGCGGGTTATAGCGGCCGCGTTTTGGTTCCCGAAATTAAAGTTACTTCTTAACTCCAGAACTATCTCCCGGTAGGGAAGGCCACCGCACAGTCACGATTACCGACTCCTCCTCGGCAGACCAATAATGAGGCACTCCCGGCTGCCAGAGAGCATAATCTCCCTCGCGAGACAGCAAGATTTCTTCCTCTGGAAATTGCAGGCGAAACCGCCCTTTTACCAGGATAGAAAGCGTTGTTGCTTCCGCATTTACCGCCCACTGAGTCCTACAATCTCCGGCGGGGTGAGTGCCCCATTTTACCTCTAAAACAGAAGTCGAGCGCGGGTCATTGCCCGGCGTCATAAAGTGACCCGCAAACCAACCGCCCCGACTTGCACCTTCAGCGCCCGCATTTCCGAAAACCACTTGAGATGACATCAGCTAATCAGGTAAACAACAAATATGGTTAAATCTGACATCTTGCACCATTTTCAATAAGCTTTTTATGGGCGGGCAGGATGCCCACCCCACAATAAATTCACTCTTTGTGGAACAGGCATCTTGCCTGTTCTGAGAATGGTGCAAGATGTTAGTTAAATCTGACATCTTGCACCATTTTCAATAAGCTTTTGATGGGCGGGCATCCTGCCCGCCCCACAATAATAAATTAATTCTTTGTGGAACAGGCATCTTGCCTGTTCTGAGAATAGTGCAAGATGTTAGTTAGATCCGGAGACACCATCTAACTTATTACTTGCGGCCCGAAGGTTGACCTTCCGTAGTCGCTATTTCCCCAGCTTCCATCAACTGCTTAAAGCGACGTAAATCATTTGCAATTTGCTGTTCGGGAGCTTCGCCAAATAGTTTAGCAGCGCCAGCACCAATTGCACCGCCCGGAGGGTTGTATTCGATGACAACTTTTACCTCTGTACCCCGTCCCGCTGATGCCGGTTGAAAGCGCACAAAACCAGAATTGTCAACATCCGCTCCTTCAACAGACGCCCAAGCAATTAAGCGATTTTCTTCTTCGCGGACAATCTCTGCATCCCATTCCACACTATTGCCCATCGGTGCGCTGGCAATCCAGTGAGAACGTTTGTCATCGATGACAGTAACGTGTTTGAGATGCTTCATAAACCGAGGCAAATTTTCAAAATTGCGCCATAAACGGTACAATTCATCAGCCGGTTTGTTGATCGTCACTGTCTTTTCAACTTTAATGCTTTGATTCGGATCGGCAGCCGACTGCAAACCCTCCACAACCCCCAGACCGCGCGCCGCTAAACCGCCGCCCGCAACCGCCAGCAAAGCACCTCGCAAAGAACGCTGCGACAAACCAAAAAGCACCAGCGCGCCGCCGCCAATTAAAGATGCCCAGCGTTCGGTATCGCCGCTGCTACTTTGGTTTTGTTTGTCGGAATTTGTCATTGAAGTAGATTCCATTGGTTTAAACCTGGTAAATTAATAGCGAAAAATAGCAGCTAAAGGCGCCTCGTCCGGAACTTTTTCCGGCGGCATCGCGTAAACAATTCCGCCGTTGAGAATAGTTTGAATTGCTGCCGCATTCAACAAATCTTCGTCGCCCAATTCTGCCTCGGGGTGGATTTGCACCGAGTTCGTCTCGGGATTAAAACTACCCCACTGCTGAACGCCAAGAGCAACAAAAAGTCGCTCGACCCGTCCAAAATAAGCAGCCGAAACAGCTTCTTTCAAATCAGCAGAAATTTTATCGCTTCCTGTCAGATCGTGGTATTGTGCGATCGCCTCTGACTGAGCCTGCAAAAACAAAGGTTCCACCAGCGGCAAAGCTTGGGCCCGCAACTCTTCCGGCTTGAGAAGTTTCGGATTGCCTGTAATTCCTTCTTCAACTAAATGCGCGTAGGTATTTGCTTCTCGGTAAAGCGGGAACAAATACTCAACTCCAGCTAACACTAAAGGAGCTTTTTTATTGTGCAAATATTCGTGCAGCGCCCCATCGATTATGTGGAAATACTGCAATATTTCGTGCTGGCGCTCATCTTGATCAGGACTTCCTTGACCGTGAAAACTTCCCGGCTGCTGAAAAGAATTATTAGTGCCTCCTTTTGAAGTAGCAATCCGAAACTGACCATCTTTAGCTGTCGGGTCATATTGCAGAGCGTCATCAAGGCTTTTCGGCAAGTTTTCAACTTCAACTTCCCGAGCACTGTAAGCCGTACACTCAATCAGCCTTACTTCCTTCTGACTGAGAGCTAAAACATAAAATAAATTATTTCCTGTCAGCATAGGCATCAGCGGTTTGACGTGAAAATTGTCGCTCACAACCACTAATTCATCAAAATTCACCGGACAGGTATAGTAGCGGAAAAATCCCGAACCGACAAAAATCGCCAGCAGGTTGCTTTGATTTTCCCAAAAGTTTTCCTGGTCAATTTCTGCTCTGACTGG
Organism: Microcoleus sp. B3-D7; assembly: GCF_036705305.1. Taxonomy (NCBI): domain Bacteria; kingdom Bacillati; phylum Cyanobacteriota; class Cyanophyceae; order Oscillatoriales; family Microcoleaceae; genus Microcoleus; species Microcoleus sp. B3-D7. Next base: position 9,885 of record NZ_JAUBUE010000074.1, read on the forward strand.
CTCTAGCAATTGGGCAGCTTCTTTTTTGTCAAATCCGTACTCTACAATTTTGTCTTCAGCCTCTCTGATTAAATTTTTGAACCGAATCGGATTTTGTTGAATTTCTGTTCCTTGAGCGACTGGCATATAAATAGAGACGCACAATCCAGGAGATTGTTGTACCAGCGCTTTGAGTTCCTCTACAGATATTAAGTTCACCGCTGAAACTCCTTTTCTAATAAAGGGTGGTGTAATGAAAACAACCGATTTTTTAAAATGTATCTCCCCTAGCGCGGCTCCTGCGTCTGCCTAAAGTAATGATCGCCTGCTGTAGAGCCTTTCATCCCCGAACTAAAACGGGGTTTGCAGCCGCTGTTCCAATCGAACTGCTTATCACCTAAGATAGACGGCGCTAACTCGGCCGCTACTTTACCATAATTTAGTTTAGTCGGGTTCAACTACTCGTTATATCTGATGAAAACAAAAATGTTCCTGGGGTTGCTGTGGGCAACATTTATTGCCTACACCTTGCTGCTAGCTCCTCTCGACAGGCCCGGAACGCTAACAGTTATGGAAAAAATGCTCAAATTCCAGCTAGAAGGAATTAACCCCTACCTTGTAACGGTATTCGCTCTCATGGGAGTGTGGCCGATGGTCTACGCTTGCCTCCTATTCATTGATGAGAAAACCCAAAATATATCCGCTTGGCCTGCTTTCATCGCTTCCAACGGCGCCGGCATCATCGGCTTAATTCCCTACTTACTCCTGCGCCAGCCTCAGCAAGAATTTTCCGGCCGCAAAGATATGTCGATCAAAATATCAGACTCCCGCTGGACAGGGATTGTACTTTTACTAACTACTATCTGGCTGTTAGCTTGGGCTTGGTTAAATGGAGATTGGGGAGATTATGTCAGGCAGTGGCAATCAATTCCTTTTGTGCATTTAATAACTTGGGATTGTTGCTTGATGGCTGTAATATTTCCCTCACTTCTGGGAGACGACATGGCACGCCGCGGACTCGCGGACGATCGCATTTTTTGGGCAGTGTCTCTAGTTCCGCTGTTAGGGCCGCTAGTTTATCTTTGTCTGCGCCCCCCTCTGCCAGAATCTGCAACAGAAATCGCCACTTTCCCACTGACAGCCAGAAATTGAAACATTGAAAAATTTGGTAGTGTTCAAGATGTAATGAATATTCAAGCCGCAACGGGATTAACAAACGCTCAAAAAGCGACATGGAAAGCGTTAGGGGCGATCGCGTAGTCTGGGTGTACCGTGGAGAAAGATTTTAATTGTCCTGAAAATCTCGATCGCCACTTATGAGGTGACTCTATGGAGCCAAATGATACATCGGCGCGCTACGACCGAATTGCCCAATGGTGGCAAACTGAGCATCAAGATTCAACCTACGGGATTGCCCAATTAGAACGGGCGATCAAATTTACTTCTAAGCAGCACGCAGCACTTGATGTCGGGTGTGGAAGCAGCGGACGTTTTATTAACAGTTTATCCAAGCATGGATTTCAGCCTGAAGGACTTGATATTTCTAGGCCAATGATCGATTTAGCCCAGCGGCTACATCCAGAAATCACGTTTTACCGGGAAGACATTTGTGATTGGCTGCCGCCGAAACTTTACAGCCTGATTGCAGCGTGGGATAGCACGTTTCATCTGCCAATCAACAGCCAAGCGCCTGTGATACAAAAGCTATGCGATGCGCTTGAACCTAATGGAGTGATCCTGTTCACTTGTGGCGGGGGACATACAAGCAGCGAGGTTTCGGGAGCATTTCAAGGTCAAGATTTTGATTACAGCACTTTGGGTGTAGATACTTTTCTGCAAATTCTGGTTGAGCATCATTGCACCTGCCGCCATCTCGAATATGACCAGTATCCTGAAAATCATGTTTATATCATTGCCCAAAAGACCTAATCTATCATTCGCACGATTAAGTTGTGGGATGTCGCAACTGGTCGCTGTAACCGGACGCTGATGGGCGATCGGCTGTATGAAGGCATAAATATTCAAGGGGCAACGGGATTGACGAATGCTCAAAAAGCGACATTGAAAGCGTTAGGGGCGTTGGTGTAACGTGTGTCGAGATTAGGGCGATCGCGTTAACTCAGCGCTTAACTTGCGGATCTTGAGCGGTGAAATTTGGTAAGATTTTGCAAACTGAGTTCATGCCGCAACAGGTTACGCCATAAGCCATTTAGAGGAAATAGACGTTTCGCTTTTAATAAAAAGCACATTATTAAGTTTTACAACTTAAGGCTTTGTGATTTTTGACTCCCTTCTGCAATTCTTCATTCACCCATAACCCAAATAGGAGAAATACCTGATGTCTACATTCAAATACAACCGTCTAGACAAGAATAATGCTGCGGTTTTGCTGGTCGATCATCAAACTGGACTGTTCTCACTTGTGCGTGATATTGGTGCCGCTGACTTCAAAAATAATGTGCTGGCGCTGGCAAGTGCAGCCAAATTTTTCAACCTGCCTACAATTTTGACAACTAGCTTTGAGCAAGGCCCCAATGGAGTCCTCATCCCTGAACTGAAGGAGAAGTTTCCAGATGCTCCCTTTATTCCGCGTCCCGGACAAATCAACGCTTGGGACAACGAGGACTTTGTTAAAGCAGTAGAAGCAACAGGTAAAAAGCAATTGATTATTGCCGGAATTGTCACTGATGTATGTGTTACTTTTTGTGCGCTTTCGGCATTAGAGGCAGGTTATGAAGTTTTTGTTGTTACGGATGCCTCTGGAACCTTCGATGAAGCCTGTCGCTATGCAGCTTGGGATCGAATGTCTCGTGCGGGAGTTCAGTTGGTCAATTGGTTTAGCGTTGTGTGTGAATTGCACCGTGACTGGCGCAACGATATTGAAGGATTGGGTAGTCTCTTAGCAGAGTTTATTCCTGACTATAAAAACCTGATGACCAGCTATGCAGCAACGGCTAAGGCTGGATCTCCCAGTAAGTAGTGAGAAAGCGCGTAGTTTATCTAGCTCCTGTGTAACTGAGTTAATATTGTCATCGCTAGGTTATGAATTTAACGTGGAATTTAGCGGTGACAACTACTTCGTTGTAAGCCACGTAGAGGGTATTTTTAATAGCTCTTCTCAATGATTGTAAGTTTTTTTATAGTCATTTCATCTCATGCCAAACCTTCTCGATCGCATTCGTTAATCTCCCTTCTGTTTCAAGACGTGCTGCCGAAAATTGCCGAGAAATTAGGTGTCTCTAGGGTTGTTGTTCTCAATAAAACTTTTCTCTCAGTTAATTCTCTAAATTCTATGTTGGAAGAACCGTTGGCGAGCAATATTAGTGAAGAAAACTATCTAGTCACCACTGTGATCTCTCATGTAGTGAAACCGGGGCGCGAGGAAGGTTACGAAGCCTGGTTTCATGGCATCGCCGCAGATGCACGAAAATTCAAGGGACATCTGGGTGTCAGCACTATTCGACCCCAGCATCACGCTCATCCTGAGTATGTGGTCATTCTCAAGTTCGATTGCTACGACAATCTTAAGAGCTGGCTAGAATCTGATGTTCGGCGAGAGTGGATTGAGCGATTGCAGCCCTTGATTGAAAGGCCAGAAAATATTCAAACCCTGACCGGATTGGAAACCTGGTTTACGCTGCCCAATAAATCGATGAAGGCTCCACCCCCTCGCTACAAAATGGCGTTAGTTACATGGTTGGGAGTGTTTTGTACGATTTCTATTCTCAATCGTTTGCTGGTACCGCTACTATCAGGGCTTCCTGCCTTGCTCACATCTCTGATGATCACAGGTCTGACTGTTATCCTGCTCACCTATCTGATCATGCCGCGCTTAACACAATTATTTCGCAAATGGTTGTATCCCATTCCATAAAGTAAACAAACAAAACCCGCTAGATGCGGGCTTCATTTTAAGAATTGCAATTTAACTCACTACTAGGACTTAGGCCTAAACCGGGTTTTTTAGCACAATAGTGCATTTGAGACTTTAATACTGGTGAAAAACCAGGTTTCTGTGGTATTTCTGAGTAACTCCTAACTACATCACAACTGCACTAATCAAAGTTTGCACATTTTGTACAAGAGCAGTAGTAAAGTTATGAGTCACAGGCAAACTGTCAACTACTATTCCGGCGCACAAGAGCATCAGGTACAGAATAGAGTATTTGAAGAGCGATCGCGCAACAATCTTATCCTCTGGAGTCTGCAACAGCAACCAAGCTTTTTGGGCAAAAATAGCACCGAGGAAAATAGCTGTTCCCGCATACACCGCGCCCGCTAAATGCAGGGGATAAACTAGCAGCAAAGTTGCAGGAATCATCAATAGCGTGTAAATCCAAATTTGGCGGGCTGTCTCTTCATCGCCCTCAATTACCGGCAACATCGGGACGCCTACTTCCTTGTATTCATCGCGAATCATCATTGCTAATGCCCAAAAATGCGGCGGTGTCCACAGGAATATAATCCCAAACAGCAGCCACGCACCCCAACTCAAATCTCCCGTCACCGCAGCCCACCCAACTAGCGGGGGAATCGCCCCTGCAGCACCGCCGATGACGATGTTTTGCACGCTGTGGCGCTTCAGCCAGTGGGTGTAAATTAGGACGTAGAAAACGATGCCTGACATTGCTAGCAATGCGGCTAATAAGTTGGCAACAACTGTGAGCAATGTAAAGGATATTGTAGCTAGGGCGATCGCAAATATCAAAGCATCCCGCTTCTTGACACGCCCGGAAGGAATCGGCCGCCACCGGGTGCGCTCCATAATATAATCGATGTCACTGTCGTAGACACAATTAATCGTATTCGCCGACGCAGAAGCTAAAGCGCCTCCGGTAATAGTTGATACCAGCAATAGCGGGTCTACTTCTCCTTTGGCCGCCATCCACATTCCTGCTGAGGTCGTGATTAGCAGCAGTAAAATAATTCTGGGTTTGGTTAGTTGATAGTAACTTTTCACGACTTGCGAAAAGTTTTCGTGGAGGCGGGGGCTGTCGTTGGTAAGGATTTCTTGCATCGGTTGTAAGCTGTTAGTAATTATTTGCGAATTCGTCATTAGTCATTAGGTTGGAGTGGCGGGTTTTAGGATAAATATCTGCTGTAGGTACAAGGATTAATAAACCCGCCGCCTCTTACTTTAGTCTTATCTCTCAAGCTGATAAAACTCGATCGCGCCAAGCTAAAACACTAAAAGCTATCAGCGTTCCCAGCAAAGCAGCACCGACTGCTTGGTGGGCGACTGTCAGCGGTTCTACCTGAAGGTGCAGCCGGAAAGTTGCTAATCCCAGAACTAATTGAGCAATTAGGCAAACACTCGCCCAATTAGCCAGTTTTCGCAATTTTGGACTCAGTGCAGGCTGCCGCCAAGCCATGACTGCTACGGCTAAAGTCGCTGCTGTAGCTGGTACGATACCGGCGATGTGGCTGTTCATTACCGAGCACAATTCTGAGGAGTCCAAACATTGGTGCAGTGCCCATCTAGAGCCTACTAATGCTCCTAGCAAACTTTGCAGGTAAACTAACAATGCTGCGATCGAACTTACCCAAGCTAATTTGCCGACATTTCCTGTAGCTTCGTAGGGAGTCAGCATGAAACCGATGACTAGCAGGGCGCCAAAAAATAGTAAAGCTGTTCCCAAGTGAGCAGTAACGATGTCAAATCTCAGCAGTTGTGTTACTGTCAAGCCGCCCAATACGCCCTGAAAAACGATTAAAAATAGTGCTCCGGCGCTCGCCCAAGGCAGCCATTTTGGCAGGCGGCTGCGGTAAAACAAAGATAGTCCTAAAAGTGCGATCGCGCTTAAGCCAATTGCCGCAGCGTCCAATCGGTGAAACCATTCCAGAAATACTTGCAAATTCATTTGCGCGGCAGGTATTAATTGACCGTAGCACAGGGGCCAGTCGGGGCAAGCGAGCCCCGCATTCATGACTCGTGTGGCGCTGCCTACAGCCATTAACAGCCAGGTTGCGATCGCAATTTTCCACACTAGGCCGCGGATAATATCTTTTGGCTGCCACTGCACTCCTGCTGCTGCGTTTGGCTGATTTAAAACTGAGTTTGCCATGGAATTTACCTTAGCCTTTGTTATCGATCGAACTTAATTAAATATCGAGGTTTTGCTTTGACTGAGCTTAGCCTAGCTTAACACTCTTTTTCTCTGACCAACCGTCATTTTTACTACCTTAGCGACACTTTTATCCAATTAGTTTGTCTTTATAATTTTTTCAACTTTCTTCTTTATATTACAAAAGATGTCCTTTATTTTGTCAAACTTAAAAAAACTTTAATCTTTCCCCGCCCCTGGATAATTAAAAACTCCCCCGCTGTCGAGACTCTCCGGGAAAATAAAGATATAATTAAGAAAAAGAATTTAGGTGATGATTGTGATAAGAGGGACTCAAAAATGTTTACAAAAAGCTAAACAACATAAAAAAACCTATAAAGTAGGATTCGCAGCAAACTATATTGAGCTGATTGTTCTACCCTAGTAGTGAAGTATGACTGCAGATAAAACGGCAGTCAACAAGTTAAGCAAGTTATAACCCAGCGACTCTTTACTCCAGGCTTCGTAGCCGCGAGCAAGCTGTTCAAGGATGGAAAAAAACAAGAGAAATGCCAGCTTCCCTGTTGGCCCTAGTTGGCTGCATAGCGATCGCATTCCACCGATCGCAGACTTAGGAGACGCGGTGCCTGAAACAGCACCAGAAATCACACCAGAAATGGCTCTCACCCCCAGCAGCGCCAAATACGGTAAAGGAGCCAAACCCTCAGAGACGGGACAATCTGCAGGTATCACAGTCAACCTCAGTGGGATCTAAGCTGCTACACAGCTAGATTCTATAATATCCAGATCAAATAAATTAACAACTGCTAAAATATAGGTAGATGTCAGCCCACAATCATCTATCTCAAGTATGAGAATTAGCATAATTGCTACATAAATTATTAAATCAAAGAGAACTTGTTATTAAATGCTTTATACCAATTTTATGTGAAGTTGCATATAATAGAGAGATAGCTTTTATGGTGCGTTTATGAGTCGTAGTTTAAAAA
>NZ_JAUBUE010000075.1:0-16841 GCF_036705305.1 Microcoleus sp. B3-D7
TCAAAAACCTGACCAATTATCATTGGTTTAACTATCGTTGATTTGTTAGTATTCTATGATAACCGGATTTGGTATTACTGGGCTCTTGACTGATGCTGTGCAATAATCGGACGTTCATATCTTCCCACCGGCAGATGCTTTTCGTTAAGGCATCTGATTTTAATTCTAGGTTTGGTTTTGCTGGCGATCGCATAATTTTAGCTGCATGAAAACTGGCCAACATATCGCTGCAAGCATCGGCGGCCGGGCCCCCAAGAGCAAACCGATGGTCATCCAGAATTGCAAAGTCAGGAAAAATGATGATTTCATAACATGAAATTTTTTGTACGCGAAATCGTTTGATACATACCACGAAGCCGCTGCTACTGCTTAGGAGTTAAGGTGTACACAATATAGGCCGATTAACCTTGAGTGTTCTTTTGATCTTGATAGGGTCATGTGATAATTTGCTACTGATTTTTTTTACGGTAATTACTTATACACGACTTGGGCAGGGATGCTACATATACTCGGCTCCGCAGTGGCAGTCTCTTTTGGGAACTTTTTCATGCGATCGCCTTTTATTAACACATTTAAAACTCAGGCACCTAATTAAATTTATATCTGTGAAACTCTATGTTCTGTAGCACGATTGGGAAACCTATTTTTTCAAACAGTGGACGCCTCAACCATCTTTTTTCAGGAACATACGACAACTGAGGGCGAGGGATATCTCTTGAAAAACAGGGTTTCTCCCCTCATTCGCACGTCCACAACGGTCATTCGCGCGATCGCGCCCCTGCAGGTATCTGAGAAAACCACCATCTCTGAATTTTGAAAAAATAGGAGCTTGTATCAAGCAATACCGACAGCACAGTTATCAAAAAATCACAGCTACTGATTGGTATTTATATCTGTTAGTTCCATGGGGCAATTAACATTCTCAAGGTAAGAATTCCCCTTTGGAATCTGTATAAAATTTTGCCAAAGGCGATTTCAATCTACTGAATATTGTTGCTAATGCTACCTTTATCTCCCACCTTAAAAGTTGGCTAATATTCGGTTTCCCGTACATCCCTGTCTGTTGGATAGCAAATGATGTTATCTTGAACAGAGGGTGTTGTCGAGCTTGGTGTTTGTCGCTAACAAAGCTCATATTTGATGAGGTATCTATCTTTAGGAGGAACTTTCCATGACCTGAAAATTATCCCTCTGGGAACTGTTTTGCGACCACATCAATCCTTATTATCAATGCAATGACAGTGAACTTTTGGCAGATACATATTGGGGTGTTGCAAACAGTTGATCGGTTGCATTCTATGTACACACCAGGAAAGCGGTAATTAATATTCACCCGCCCCTCTTTCCTTTTGGGCTCTAATATCAGCGCTGGTAGCAGCGCCGAAAGCGAGTTAAAGTCGTCAGCGGGACTTAAAAATGAAAATCACCTTTGTGCTTCCTACTGTGTCTCTGGCTGGTGGAATACGAGTAGTATCTATTTTCGCAGAACGTTTGAGAAAGCGAGGACACTCCGTGTTCGTCATCTCTTTACCCCACCCGCAACCGAGTATGCGCCAGCAAGTCAAGTCGCTGCTGCGAGGGCGCGGTTGGATTTCCACACCTGAAAACGAACCCTCATTTTTCGATAACTTAGGTGTAGAACACAAAATTACCGATCGCTACCGCCCGGTAGAAGACAAAGATGTACCTGACGCTGACGTAGTAGTTGCCACCTGGTGGGAAACCGCCGAGTGGGTAGCCAAACTCTCTCCTAGAAAAGGAGCAAAAGCTTATTTTATCCAGCACCACGAAATTTTTGACTATCTACCTCAAGGTAGAGTAGAAGCAACTTGGATGCTGCCGATGCACAAAATTACGATCTCTAAGTGGTTAGTTGATCTAGCTCGGACTAAATATGGCGATCGCGAAGTTTCCTTAGCTCCTCCTACCGTGGACACCAAGCAATTTTACGCCTGTCCTCGCAACAAACAATCGGTTCCTACAGTTGGCCTAATGTACTCTACAATCTACTGGAAAGGAACCGACATCGCCCTCAAAGCTTTTTCCCTAGCTGCAGAAAAGATCCCCAACCTGCGTCTGGTTGCCTTCGGTACAGGGGCCCCATCCTCGGAATTGCCCTTACCCGCCAATGCCGAGTATGTAATTCAACCCGACCAAGACAAAATCAAAGACTATTACAGCAAATGCGATGCTTGGCTGCTGGCGAGCCGCTCAGAAGGCTTCGGCTTGCCCATTATCGAAGCGATGGCGTGCCGCACTCCCGTCATCAGTACCCCAGCAGGCGCTGCTCCTGAAATTTTGAGCGGCGGTACTGGCATACTTGTAAGACCAGAAGATCCCGAAGAAATGGCAAAAGCCATAGAGCGTATCTGTCAGATGCCAAATTCCAAGTGGCAAGCCATGTCGGAAGCCGCCTATGCCAAGGTGAACAATTATACTTGGGAAGATGCCACGGATCATTTTGAAGCGGCATTGAAAGTTGCTGTAGACAAATCTAAAGACCGCGACGTTAACGTAGATTCCTTTTCTCCCTACGAAAAATTGGCGGTTGGATGCTAAGTGCCGCGCCGCCATTTGAAATTCGGCGCTACGGGCGTTTTCGGCGCCGGATTCTGGGGAGAAACTCAATATAGTTTGGTGGGGTGGTTCTGCCACAAATAAAATCGCCCCTGTCCTGTTTTCTACCCAGCAGTCTAGAGACGAATTCTAACCGCAGCGACGAGGGAATACTGGTTATAAATTGATCTGCCAAACTCTGAACCAGAGAGCAACGGAGGTTTTAAGGCTGCCTCCGTTACAGGTTAAACTTGTGTAGTCGTCAAACATCTGCCGATTTGTAATTGGGGAAAGTCCCTGACGACAAAGTAAGATCGGCTCGACTATCGAGTTACGATCGCCTCCAGCAGAGATCCCCACCGCGCACCCAACCCAAACAGAGGCTGGTAAGTGCCAACTTGCAGTTATGGAAAGGAGGAGTTTTAACCAGTATCAATCTTCCGTATCTATATGAAAATTACTTTTGTCCTGCCTACCCTGAGTCTTACAGGGGGTATGAGGGTGTTATCTATCTACACAGAACTTCTCCAAAAGCGAGGACACAAAATATTTATCGTCTCTATGCCCCCGCTGCAACCGACTTTGCTCCAACAATTGCGATCGCTGCTGAGGGGTTGGGGTTGGGAGTCCGCTCCCAAGACACAAAAGTCTCACTTTGATAAAGTGGATCTCAAAAGTCGAGTTATCGAAACCAACCGTCCAATTACTGACCTTGATGTACCTAATGCCCATATTGTCATGGCTACTTGGTGGGAAAATGCCGAGTGGGTGGCAAAACTCTCTCCCAGCCAAGGAACGAAAGTATATTTTCTCCAAGATTATGAGGCTTTTGACTACGTACCAAAAGGTCGAGTAGAGGCAACTTGGCGGCTGCGGAGGCACAAAATCGCTGTGGCCCAGTGGCTGGCCGACATCGCTCGGAATGAATACGGCGATTTGTCTGTATCTCTTGTCCCTCCTACGGTGGACACCAAACAGTTTTACGACCCCCAGTCCCGAGCAAAGCAGCCGCGAGGCAAGCAATTAGTTCCCACAGTCGGGATGTACTATACTACAACTCCCTGGAAAGGCTGCGATAGTGCCCTGAAACCTTTCTCTATAGCTGCTAAAAAAATTCCCAATCTTCCTTTAGTTGCCTTTGGTTCCGGCCATACTCCTCCTCCCAATTTGCGGTCTGATGGCACGGAGTATAATAAAGCACCTACTCAAGACCAACTAAAAGAATTTTACAGCAAATGCGATGCTTGGCCGTTTTCCAGCAGATCCGAAGGCTTCGGCTTGCCAATTTTAGAAGCTATGGCTTGTGGCACTCCAGTCATCGCCACTCCTGCTGGTGCGGCTGCGGAACTACTTGCTGGCGGGGGTGGCATACTTGTCAAGCCAGAAGACCCAGAGGATATGGCAAAAGCGATCGAGCAGATTTGTCACTTGCCTGATGCTGAATGGCGCGCAATGTCCGAGACTGCTTGGGAAAAGGTGATGAATGATACTGGAGAGGATGCAACTAATCTCTTCGAGGCGGCACTATACACCGCTTTGGAACGTCAGGCACAATTAACGAACAAGACGTAAAATTGAGGTTGATTTAAAAGATTGGGGTTGGGCGATCGTTTAAGCGAGAATTTTTCTTGGGCAATTGAGTTGTCTTTCTATAATTTTACTGCCAAAAAAGACCTATGGCTGCATTAATCCCACTTGCTATGTTCGGCTTTATTCCAGTCGTTTTTTACCTGTTTGTGAGGTTTCCGGCTCAGCGGGCGGTAATTATAAGTTTTGTTGCAGCCTGGCTGTTTTTGCCGCAAGCTTCTTATCCTATCCCCCTACTGCCACCGTATACAAAAATTTCCGCAGCTTGCTACGGCATTTTGCTGGGGACTCTTATCTACGATCCTGCGCGCCTCACATCTTTTAAGCCCGGTTGGCTGGACGTGCCAATGGTAATTTTGTGTTTGTGTCCAATTATTTCACAAGTTAGTAATGGCGGCAGCCCGCTTTCTCCGACTATCAAGCAAATCGTTACTTGGGGTCTGCCTTATTTTTTAGGACGCTTGTATGTGGGTAATTTAGATGGGCTGCGACAATTGGCGATCGGGATTTTTGCCGGTGGGTTGGCCTACATTCCTTTTACTTTAATTGAAGGGGTTAGGGGCCCTATTCTGCACCAAATGATTTACGGGGTCAATGCCTTTGAGGACTGGGGTCAAGCAAGGCGTATGGGGGGGTGGAGACCGGTAGTATTTATGCAGCACGGTTTGATGGTGGGCCTGTGGATGATGACAGCCGCCTTAATTGCTCTTTGGCTCTGGCAAACTGGGACGCTCAAAAAGTTTATGGGCCGTAACATCAAGACTTTAGCAATTATATTAACTATCGCTTTTTTCCTGTGCCGTTCTACTGGCGCCTACAGTTTATTTGCAATGGCGTTGCTCGTATTATTCTCTGCCAAGTGGTTTCGCACCTCTTTGCCCTTGCTCTTGATAATTGGATATATAGTGTTTTATCTGTACGTAGCTGCATCGGGTCAATTTTCGAGCAAAGACGTGATTAATTTCATCACTCCAGTATTTGGCGAAGAACGAGCCGCCTCTTTGAAGTTTAGATTTGACAATGAAGAGATATTGGGGGAAAAGGCGCGGCAAAGATTTATGTTTGGCTGGGGAGATTCCGGCGGAAACCGCGTGTACGACGAGTACGGTAATGATATCTCGGTCACCGACAGCTTATGGATTATTGCCTTTGGCGTCAACGGTGCACTCGGTTTAGTTAGTTTATTTTCTTCATTATTACTTCCTGTTATTGTCTTTTGCGTGTTTAAATATCCCGCCAGAACCTGGTCTAATCCCAAGGTAGCACCCGCTGCAGCCCTGGGAGTAGCCTTAACTATGTACATGTTTGACTGTGTTTTGAACGCTATGACTAACCCGATTTTTGCGATGATTGCTGGAGGAATAGCGGGTCTGGTCTTAAAAGCTCCAGAAAGTCTTAAGGCCAAGAAAACCGGTTCGCCACCAAGAAGACAGGCGCTGGTTCACCAAAAATCAGGATGATTTTCATGAAGGCGATCGCTCCTTCACTTCAAGCTTGACACTATCTTGCCTTCCCTGGAGACAAAAACTAAAAAATCTACCACTTTTGGATGAAATGCAGTTCTGAAGCTGCCAGATATTTGTCACTCGGTTAAAATTTTAACCTCATAAACTCTTTTTTACATTCATATCAAATCCGGTTGCATTGGAATGATTAAACCGCTCTTGACGCAGAGAATACAGAGGAAGAGAACAGAAAGATGAATAATTGCGATCCAACCGGATTTGATATCATTGGCAATGCTTCAACAAGTATTAGCACTGGATGACTTTTTTCTTGAAACTGTGTTGCGAGTTATCAACTTAAAAGTGAGCTTTATACACTTTTTCTAAAACGAGATGATTCTTTACATAATCTTTAAAAATCCTCACTAGACACGCAGGGTTTAGGAGGATATACTGAGAAAAGTATGTTCACCGAAGCACCTAGGTAGTTAAAACACGAAACTGAATGGTGGGTTATAATAGTAGTTTGAGTTGTAGTTTAATATAAAGTGGGAAGGGAATCATAAATGAAAACCGTTAATTTATTGAATGTCTCGATAGATAACTTGTCAATCACAGAGTTGTTTGAAAAACTCGACTGCGAAGGTGGTGTCGTATTTACACCCAATGTAGATCACTTGATTAAGTTGCAGTATGACCGCGACTTCTATGAAGCTTACAATACATCTACTTATAGAGTCTGCGACAGTCAAATATTGATGTATGCCTCCAAGTTTTTGGGTACTCCTCTCAAAGAAAAAATTTCTGGTTCTGATTTGTTCCCTGCATTTTATATGTATCACAAAGATAACGAGAAGATTAAAATATTTTTGCTAGGAGCTGCTGAAGGTATTGCTAGGCAAGCCCAGGAAAAAATTAACCAAAAAATTGGTAGAGAAATAGTGGTTGAAGCACTTTCTCCTTCTTTTGGCTTTGAAAAAAATGAGGAAGAATGTGAAACAATAATTGACGCGATCAATAAATCAGGAGCGACAGTTCTGGCTATAGGAGTGGGAGCGCCCAAGCAAGAGAAGTGGCTGGTTAAATACAGGAGCAAATTAACACACGTCAAAATTTTCTTAGCCGTAGGTGCAACCATTGATTTTGAAGCTGGTTGCAAAGCGAGAGCTCCCAAATGGATGAGCGAAGTCGGCATAGAATGGGCGTACCGACTGTTAAGTGAACCGAGAAGGTTGTGGAAAAGATATTTGATTGAAGGTTTGCCTTTTTTCCGATTAATCTTAGAACAAAAATTAGGCTTTTATAAAATGCCTTTCATGGACAGCAAAACCACCAATCTAAAATGGGAAGGTGGCTCCTAAAAATGGCAGCGACAAATCTCTAGCGTAAATTAAGCTGAGTATCAGAGAAAGTGCGTTTGACTTCCAGGCAAGACGGATGCCATTTGTGGATAGTCCGATCGCAGTTTCTCTCAAAATAATTCATTTTTGCTTTCAAGTCCAGGTAAAATCGGAAAGAAACCTTTTGTGGAAAATCCTAATTAGGGATGCAACCGATGAATCTGCCTTCTTTCTTGTGGTTGTGGAAAATAGCGGCTTGGTCAATGGGTGTTGCCCTGTTGGCTTACCTGTTGCTGGCCGTTACTGGAACGTGGATGTTTGCCGCTAGGAGTACCAAACAACCCCGCCCAAAATGGCTGCGTCCCTTTCATTTAGCCACTGGTGCGGGGATGGCGACTTTGGTAATTTTACTGCTGGGAATTGGTGTAGTCGGTACGCTAGGATACTACGGCAATTTGGGTCACTCGGCTCATTTACCGGCGGGGTTAGCTGTTGTGGCTTTGGTGTTGCTTTCTGTGGGAAGCGGGCTGCAAATTGGTCCTAAACATCCTTGGGCGCGTCCCCTCCATATCGGCACTAATTTGGCCTTGTGTGGGGGATTTGTGACTGTGTTGCTCACAGGATGGACGATCGTACAAAAGTATTTGCCCAAAGTTTGAAACCTGTCTATTTGACCTCAAACTCTACCAAATATGCAAGGGAAAACATATATGTAAGGTGCGCTGCAGCGCACCCTAAGTTTATTTTTTTTGTGTGATTCCGCTTTTGGTGATGAATTCTAAAATATGCTGCGCGGTAATTTGTGGCTTTTCTAAGTGGGGAACGTGCCCGCAGTCAGGTATCCAAATTAGTTGAGAATTGGCGATCGCCCTTGCAAACTTTTCCGCATCCGCCGTCCCCAAAATCCGGTCTTGTTTTCCCCACAAAATCAGAGTCTGCTGCTGAATTTGCGATAATTTTTCCCCAAAACCTCCGTAACCGCCGCTTTTGGTAAACGCAATTAAAGCTTGATTCCAGTTGGGCATTTCCAAGTGCAAAGCAGCACAAGTTTGAGCGTCTTGAGAAGCCAAATTTTTATCGAAATAAGCATTGACGCTAATTCGCTGGCGAATTTTGGGATTGCGTAAAAATGAAGTTGCCAGATACCCTAAAGGAGGAATTAAAAACTTTCCCTTATTAGAACTGATGGCAAAACCTGCGCTATCTATTAACACTAATTGTTTCACAGCTTCGGGATAATTGAGAGTGAAATCAATGGCTGCTGCACCTCCCATTGAAGCACCGACTAAGATTACAGGCTGCGAAATTAGCGTTTTCCAAAAATAGTAAAGATGACTTTCAATTGCCCTCGCGCTGAATGCCAAACCAGCCGCTCTTTCTGTAAAGCCAAAACCCAACAAATCAACCGCCCAAGTTTCATTTTCAGCAGCTAGCAGCGGCAACAGGCGGCGGAATTCAAACAAGGAACTGTCGAAGCCGTGAATTAGCAAAATTGGTGTGTTGCCGCTGCCTTGGCGTACGTAGGTTGTGGCAATTGGTCCAGAAGATAGGGGAGTAGTAATTGCCTCTCGTTGAATGCTTTGGGCTAAGGCAATTGAGGTAGATTCTGTGAGTTGTGCGATCGATTTTGGCAGAAAACTTGCTGGCATAATTCTTGATAAATTGTGAATCGGTAGGGGCGATGCCACTCTGTCCGCCCTAAAATTTAAGTATATATGTTTGCTCGATCGCTATTTTAGGAGTTCGGGCGAGTCCTTAAAATTTGATCGATACTCAGTATCCCTCTGCCCAGGCTAAGGCTGAGTTTGTTAACAAGATGTTAAAATATTTTATAATCGTTGTTAATAATTGCTGTTTAATCTACCCTTACCTTCCTCTGCGTTAAGACCGTCTTTGCAGTTTATTCACAAAAACTAATTGACAAATCTAATAAAATTAGCCTACCATTTACTCAAACATCTGAATATATTTTAAATATTTTTTACAATTATTCTAAAATATCAAAAACAGACTGAGGATAACTCAAACTCCATACCTCAAAATCCTAGCAAATAAAATTGGCAGCATGGACTGGGACAACTGCGCCAAAAAAGTCGAAGCCTGTATGCAAAAGTTGCCATGAATTACGGAAATTAATCTACTATTTGCCACATTAAGTTTCGATAAATTGAACAACGAATAGCAAGCTTCACCTAAAACTTAAAATTTAAAATTGGTTGGTGGCTGTGTACATATAGCCAAAAGTTGAGTATTTTTTCGCCCACTTGTTCAGGATAGAAGTGGTGAAAGAAATGTCTACCGTCTTGACATTCCCAAAGCATATCGCCTTTTTTAAGAAATTTCGACCAGCGACGCATGACAACAGGAGATACCAGAAAATCAGTTTTGCTACTGCATATTAACAAAGGTACTTCTACACCTTCATCGTGGGAATTACTAATCCTAAATAAGGAGTGAGGACAAGGAGAACAGGCTAAGTCATTATCAAAATATGAGATGAATTTTTGATGGATAATTTGATTTTGGCATCCCAGTATATCGCCTACTATTTGATTCAAAACTTGTTTGCGACTCCGGGGAAAAGCTGAAAGATACGTATAGTAATGTGCTTGCCAATTAATAGCAGATGGCAAACCCACAGATAAAAGTCCCAAAGAACGTACTTTGTGAGGATAGCGGCGCGCATACATTAAACCAACTAATCCGCTGGTACTGTGGCCCATGAGATGAATTGGGCGATCGCGCAATGTTAAAAAATCGTGCAAAAGTTCAACAGCCATATCTAAAGAGCAAGCTTCGTCTTCAGTTTGTTGGTATTCCCATATCTGCACGGGTACAGAATCATTTAAGTAGGAAAGCAGCGATCGATCGAAGAATTGCAAACTCGGACTTACACTTAACCAAAGCACGTCTTCTGAACTAAACTTCATTTATTTTAAGTTGGATATCGAGTTATTCACAATTATAATTTATAGCCTTTCTCAGAAAGATGAGGTACTATAGGGCATAGGACATAGGGCATTCCTCACTTTTTTGAGAACCGCTGTATTTGCTAGATTTTCGGGGCGGGTTGAGTGCGTAATTTTTATTTTCGCACATCATCTAATTGCCAAACCCGCCCTACCGTGAAGTCTACAAGCTAAATTCTCTCTTGAGTTGAGATACCCAAGATTTGATGCGCGATTCCGTCAGATCGGATTGGTTGTCTTCATCAATAGCAAGACCCAAAAACTTGCCATCAACTACAGCTTTAGACTCATTAAAATCATAGCCATCTATCGGCCAATAGCCAACTGTTTCACCGCCCTGTTCAGAAATCTTTTCAGCCAAAATCCCCATTGCATCCATAAAATTATCCGGGTAGCCTTCTTGGTCGCCAGTTCCCACATAAGCTACTTTTTTGCCACTAAAATCAATATCATCAAGTTCAGGCAAAAAACCTTCCCAGTCGCTTTGCAGTTCGCTGATATTCCAAGTCGGACAAGCGATAATCAGACATTCGTATTCCGCAAAATCATCATTTTCAACGCTGCCGATATCGTGCAAGGTCACGATATCGCCACCAAATTCATCTCGAATCATTTCAGCTACAGACTCAGTTTTCCCAGTTGTAGTTCCGTAGAAAAGACCAATTGATTTCGACATTGTTACTCCGAAGGTGAAATTTGATAGTGCTTGAGAATTATTTTTTTTGAGTCAGGATTTGGCATTTCCTGCCTGCAATTGAGACAAAAACAGTAGACACGGTTGTGGCGAACCTGAGAAATTAGGGAGTCAAGGCAGCAAGGACACTGTTTTTTCATCTACTTAAAGTTGAAAATTCATTAACCAAGCTGACTCACTCAGATCGGGGTCTGGTTCGCAGTCAATTAGTAACAAATTCAGCGTCGTTTGTACTTTTAGACTGCGCGGGATGCCGGCGGGTACAAACACAAATACTCCCGGTGTTAAAGTGACTGTTTGATCGCACACCGTGAGAGTTCCCACTCCTTCTAAGACGGCGATGGTTCCATCTTTAAACTTATCGAGGTCAGGTATTTCGGAATTTTTACCCAAACTCATCAGTTTTTGGCTGTCGGCTGGTTGTCCGTCGCTGATTGGCGAGGCTGACGCGGAAACTATTGCTGCTGTCACGGTGATTGACCTCCAAGTACTGTTAACTTCCGGCAGTTATTGCAATTAATATTCAATAAGCTACCATGCAATCTAGATAAATTGTCAACAGTTAAACATTAAGTTTTGTTGCAGCAGGCCGTGTATCTGGGTTGAAAAGCAGCATTTGCACCCGTAAATTGAGACAGGGCGGTCATTTGGGTCAAACAAACTGCGATTGGCGATTCGGTTCACGCCAAAATACTTGCTAATTATTATCATTTAACTTTAAAACACTCATCAGTCATCATAGGACTTACGCAGAAACCGGGTTTGATGGACGAAAATATTGCATCCCGGCCTTTGACACTGATGAAAAACCCGGTTTCTTTAGTATTTATCCGTAAGTTCTACATCAGTCAACAGTTAACAAACAGCCCACCGCCAACAGTCAACAGCCAACAGTCAACAGTCAACACACTACTTCTTCGCCCCAACGCCAACATACATAATCGACTTATCCTCATTAATTTGGATTTTAAACAACCCTGATTTTTTGTAATCCATATAGTTAGCTAGATTAGATGTTAGAGTTTGAGATACTTGTTTTAAAATACCCGCCGAAGGAAACACCTGCTTGCCGCGTGTAAAATCTTCCCAAAACCCGTGCATTGTGGCTAACATAGCGCCAATTTCGCCAAACATATCAAAACCTTTAATTTGAATATTGCCAAAACCAATATCCTGCATTACCACAGATAGTTCCTCCGGGGTAATAAATTTTTCCCAATCGTGAACGCCCCGCCTAATTTCCTGCAAAATATTTTCCATCAGTCCTATCATCACAATTTGCGAGGAAAAAGTTCGGTTGATTGTATCAAAAAAGAACAGTCCCCCAGGCTTGAGAATCCTGTGCACCTCAGACACAACTTTTTTGTAATCCGCCACGTGCTCCAAAACATCCACGCAGATTACAACATCAAAGGTATTGTCGTCGTAGGGCATATTTTCGGCAAAGCCTTGCCTGTAGTCAATCTCAAAACCGCTGGTAACTGCGTGATTTTGAGCGGCTACAATACATTTGTCCGATCGATCTATTCCAGAAACAATAGCACCTCTCTCGGCCATAAACTCGCAAGAAAAGCCGCCGCCGCACCCGACATCTAAGGTTTTCAGCCCTTGCCAGTTAGTCGCGTGTCTGTCGAAGAACTCAAATCTGGGTTTGTTTAGGTGGTATAAAGCATAAATTTTAGCATTTTCGTCCCACCAATTATCGGCATTTTCATCATAAAATTCTAAATCATTTTTTACTTCTGTTTTCTGCACGATTTTCTCAGTCCTGATTAGTGGAAAATATATATGGCGATTGCACATTTGCGGGATTTTATAGGACGCCTATACACCTAATTTTTGTAAAAAAACCGAGGTTTCGTGACAAATTCGCAGGCAGACACCAGGTTCCTGAATCCGCGCGCGTAAGTTCTATTTTATCGTTAGTTGTGAATCGCCACAGTTTTTTATTATAATAGCTCTGGCATAAATTTCAACCAGATGGATCGCGTTTCTATTATCATCCCAGCCCTCAACGAAGCGACTTGTCTGCAACGCACTCTCCGCCAACTCAGCATCCTTAATCCTCCCGCTTGGGAAGTGTTGGTGGTAGACGGCGGCAGTCAAGACGAAACAGTGGCGATCGCACTTTCCGCCGCCACCCGCGTTATTTCTAGCAGTATAGCCGGACGATCCCTGCAAATGAATTTAGGTGCTCAAGTCGCCACCGGTGAAATTCTGTGCTTTCTCCACGCCGATACTTTAGTTCCCGACGACATTGTAGCAGTCATCCAGAAAACTTTGTCCGATGCCGAAATTTCCGGCGGCGGGTTTATCTCCCTGATGGCTGGTTCGCAGCAAACAAGGTGGGGTTTTTCCCTCCACAATTACGTGAAAACTTATTACGCGCCGCTGTTATTTCGACCTCATTTATTTTTCAAAGGATTGCGCCTGCTGTTTGGCGACCAAGTTATTTTTTGTCGCCGTACCGATTTTTGGGAATGCGCCGGTTTCGATGCAGCGCTGCCCATTATGGAGGAAGCGGATTTGTGTTTGAAGTTAGTGCGACGGGGGAGACTTAAGTTAGTCAATCGGGTAGTGGAAAGTAGCGACCGGCGAGTTGCAAATTGGGGCGAATTTAAAGCAATTGCGATCTATCTTTCGATTGGTTTTTTGTGGGGTTTTGGCGTTTCTCCCCGCTATCTCAAGCAGTTTTATGAAGACATCCGCTGAAACACAAAATTTGATTAAATTCCCAGAATGTACTGGCTGTAATTTTTGGGCATAACTTTCTACAACAGGTAAATAATCGCCCAACAACCGTACAAATGACCTCTCACTAAAAAGCCGAGTTTCAGCAGCGGAGATACGAGGCTAATAAACTTATAAAACGCTAACAAAACCTATTTCACTACCGTCTAATCCAGGAGATATAAAGGTAATGAATAAGCAGACAATATTGTGATTAACCCAGATACTCTATCTACAGGAAAGTGCGATACTCTTAGAAAATGCCAGGATGGACAATACGAACAAAATTGCGTATCTTTGAGAAGATATTTTAAAAAAGAGCGGAGAAACCATCCCTCCGAATTAACTCCACTTACCAGGTAATATTCCCAAATGCTAGCTAGATAAAATGCGAAAAAAAATCTACCTCAATTAGGTAGACTTTTAGAAATTTTCAAGCAATGAGTTCACTGTTGGCTAACCGTTGTTGTGATGGATGTGCGACGTAGAAACACTATCCAACTGATCGCGCCCGTTGCGGATCACGCGCAGCATATCGCTCAACTTGTGCTCGATATTATCGAGCACTTGGTCGGCATAATCATCGGCTCCGTTTTGAATTTCCTCGCATTCAGCCATCGCCCTGACTCTCATCTCTTCCAATTCCTCTTGAGCCTGGTAGCGAATTTGTTCGACTTCCGCCAGCGTGGCCTGCTGAATTGCCTCGCAGTCGAGCAAAACTTGCTGGCGCAACTGATCGGCTTCTATCTTCGCCTGCTGGAGCAGGCCCATATCGTTTAAAATTTCTGCTGCTCTCTGTTCTGCTGCTTCTATCACTTCCTGAGCGTAAAGTTCCGCCTCTTGAAGCAAGTCGTCTTTGTGCCGGATGATCGTCTCGGCTTCCTGAAAGGCGATCGGCAAATTTAGCCTCACCAAGTCTAACTGATCGAGCAACTGTTCTTCATCCACCAGAGTGCGTCTGGTCATGGGAATTCGTGGACTGTCGAGAACAATTTCCTCAAGCCGGTTCAATTCCCGCTGGATGTCTACTCCTGCGGTTCGGGTGGGGTCTCCGAAGGCGGATGTGTTCTGAGGCGATTCGTTCTCAGTGCCGCGTCCGGTACTGTCGGGTTCGATGCGAGTTGGTTCCTGCTGGCGTAACATTTGTAAATATCTAGGGCGACGTGTTTCGGAACAAGATGATCTACGGAGCCACCAAACTTGGCTATTTCTTTAACTACACTACTACTTAAAAAGCTGTACTCGTTAGAAGTTGCCAAAAAAACTGTTTCAATTTCACCCAGAAGGGTTTTATTGGTGTGGGCCATCTGGAGTTCCATTTCAAAATCTGTTAATACCCGGAGCCCCCGCAGCAGCACTTTGGCTTGTCGAATCTTAGCATAGTTTACTGTCAAACCCTCAAAACTGTCTACTTCTACATTTGGCAAGTGTTGGGTAGAGCGCAGGATCTGCTCGATCCGTTCCTCTACGGTGAAGAGAGGGGTTTTGCTGGGGTTTCTGACTACGGTAACAATTACCCGGTCAAACAGTTTAGATCCCCGCTCGATAATGTCTGCGTGACCGAAGGTAATGGGGTCAAAGCTGCCTGGATAGATTGCAATCACGAGTTTGGCTCAACGGAGTGAGGGGGAGTGGAGGAGTGGAGGAGTGGGAGAATGGGAGAGTGGGAGAGTGGGAGAGTGGCAAAGCCGGAGATGTGGACAATCTTCCTTCTTCCTTCTTCCTTCTACTTTTTCATGGAATGAGCTTTGTAGAAAGTTTCGAGGCTTTGCTTGTCGCCCACAAACCGCCAGTGCCAAGGCTCGTAACTAACGCCTTGGCGATTGTTTTTGGGGAAGGACATTTCAAAGCTGAAGGCGACGGCGTTGGCTTCTAACCACTTGAATGCTTCGGTATTTTCAAAACTGGGGCTGAGGTTGTGTTCCGGGGCGCTGCCGTCGCCGATGTCGATCGCGTAACCGGTGTGGTGTTCGCTGTAACCTGGAGGGGCGCTGACTTCGGCTCGCTTGCTGGCGTTTTGCCTGCGTTCGGCTTTCACGTCAAAAAATACGTGCTGTTGGTCTTGCAGGGAGCGAAAGCCGGATATGGGAGCGAAGTAGATGCCTGATGCGGCGGCGGCGTTGGCCATTTCTTGATATTTTGCTGCTGCTGAGGTGCGGAGTTTGACGCTACCGTCGGAGGTGACGCCTACCAAGTCTTTGGCTGGTGCTTCTGGGTACGGCAAGTGTCCCAGGAGGTTGTCTGGGGTTGTGGGGACTTTAGGGGTGCTAGCTGGACTCGCGACAGACGGAGACGCGGAACTTGTCGGCGCTGAGTTTTGTTGAGTTGGCTCTGCCTGACTGGTGGCTGGGAACAAGTTAAAGTTGAGGTGCAGCCAGATGCTGACCCCACAGGCTAGTGCGGCCAACCCTAGCAGTTTCCAAATCAGCCCTTTTTTCTTGGACTGACTCTGCCCTGCTTCTGGGTATGGGTGGTCTCGTACTGCTTCTGGAATTTCGTCGGCGACAAGCTCCGAGGCTTGCGGGGGTTTTCTTGACAGACTAGCGTTATCCAAGCCAGCTCCACTCCTGCACTTCAATAAGGCTCAACGTTAAAAATTGTAGACCGATATGGGCGATCCAACAGCTACAATTGCCGCTGAGAATATATCATCTCTTTCACACTTCGCCCCGTCCCATCCGCCAACTCTCGCATCTGTTGCTTGGGCCCACAGTCGATCGTCCCTGCGAGGCCGAACTGGTTGGCGCTGGTAGCGCTGGTTTATTTTAAGTGTAATTTGTTACTGTTCCACAAAATCCAAAAATTCTTCGATCGACACATCAAACGTCCGGGCCAATTTTAGGAGAACACCGATGTCAGCCATTGCCATACCGGGCGATCGGGCATAACTTTTAACAGTATTGTAGGATACCCCGGAGCGATCGGCTACTTCCTTTAGCGCTCAGGGTTCGAGCGCCGTTAAGGTCTAATTAGTAGCTTAAGGCTCGATCGACCAAAATCAAACATTACCAACTTGGGCCAACTCAACATCACTAACAGAACCTTCGTCTTCCCCTTTCTCCCCTTCATCAACCGCAACTGTTAACTTCAATCCCAAAACCTTCAGCCAATGGGCTAAAGCATAAATTGTCGCCGTCCCTTCTGGCGACAACAAAACATCTAATTTTTCCAAATGGAATTTAGCATCTTCAGCAGACATATTTGGTTCGCCCAGAGCCTCAAATACATCTCGAAGTGCTTTTCGCATGATTTTTAATTCCAAATCTCCTTCTTCCTCCTCAAAAATCTCTGTAAGATAGCCAGCAGAATATGCCGGATCTTTGAGATTTGAGATTTTATAGGGGTGATAAGGTAAGCTCTTAGGCATTGTCATTGTCTTAACTCCTGTAATCTGTCCAGTATGTTTTAGCCTTGCGGATATCTTGCTCTTGAGTGCTTTTATCCGGGTCTTCTGGGTTGGCGGTGATAAGAAAGACTAATTAGAAAAGCAAGCTAATAGTCGATCTCGAAAATTGTCAAA
>NZ_JAUBUE010000076.1:0-16836 GCF_036705305.1 Microcoleus sp. B3-D7
TACTCTCCTGACTTAAATGATATTGAGCATGATTTTAGTGCATTAAAGAGAGCTAAAATGTATGCGTCTCCTGGCACGTCTATTGATGAAGTTATTCGTGCTTATTGTGCATGAAGAGTGTCTCATGCTTATTTGAAATGACTATATGTCTCCAGAACAAACAGGCAGGATGAATCGCTCACTAGACTTTTGTGCGAAAACCGTTCCACACAGAAGCCATCTTTGACATCATGGCTAAACATTGGGGAATCCTTTATATTTATCAGGATCAAGAGCTACCCTCTCCCCCTTCTAATGTGACTGGAGAACTGTTAAATTTCACTCGTTTATTAGCAGCGATGTCAAAAAAATGGATAGTAAAATTATATGAAGCAGCTATTGACGCTGATTGGGAATTAGTTTTTCAACTCCTAGAGGAGATTCCTGAATCTCACGCTTTCGAGCTTCAAACTCTCAGAAATTGGGTGATGAAGTTTCAGTTTGAGAAGATTCTCGATTTAACTGAACCCTTGGTTGGTGAATATTGATATTTTTAGGAATTAGACAGGGGTAGTCAGAAACCGGCTTTTTTTAGGATAATACTTGGTTACAGCCCGTAGATTCGCTAAAAAACCCGGTTTCTGGGTCAGATTGCGTAAGCGCCGTTTATCCTATTTGATAACACGCCGTTTGTTCTGTTCGATCATTGACTTTAATGCCGACTGTTTTAAGTCCGTAAGATCACGGATGGTAATTGAGCAACCGTCTCCCAATCTCACAGCAGTGAAATAATAGCATTTGCCGTAATTAGTTTCTAGATGAACCTCTCCTTCAAGCGATTCTCCAGTCTCAACAACTTCTACTAACAAATCAAACAATCCTGGACTCAATTGATTAAGCAGTTTTTTCAGAACGGGTTCGCCCGCGAGTTCGGTTCGTTTTTTTCCTAAGAGTCTGGCAAAGACAGGGTTAACTATCAAGCAGCGAAAATCTTCAATTTCTCCAGCGATATCCCCCCTCATCGCCTCCACTGCAGCTATTCCATCCAGAGATGAGTTTAGCAAGTTTGCCAACAGGGTGCGAGATTGGTAGGCAATTTCTGCGGTTTGCTGGTGTCGCTCGATTGCTTCTTTAAGCTGGCGTTTTTGGTGCTGGATAGTAACCTGAGTTTCGAGGCGAACTAGCACTTCTTCCAACTGAAAAGGTTTAGAGATGTAGTCAGCTCCCCCTACCTTAAAAGCTTTGACTTTATCCAGAATTTTATCGAGCGCGCTTAAGAAAATAATCGGAATTTCTGAGGTGTTTTCATCCGATTTTAGGGCTTCGCAGACTTGATAGCCGTCCATGTCTGGCATTTTAATATCCAGCAATATAGCATCGGGGGGATAATGACGAACCGTCCTCAAGGCCATCGCACCCTTGGTGACGCCGCGAACTTTGTACCCCTCGTTAGTGAGAATTCTTGTTAGAAAATGCAGATTCTCTTGGATGTCATCAACAATTAAAATGTTGCCTTTGTAGGTTTCTAATTCATTGATGTCACTTTCTCCTACCGAAGCCATCGTCATAGGTTCGCCTTGGACTTTGGCATCGACGATCGCACTTGTGGTGTTTTGCTTCTCTAGCAGAGAGCGGAAGTTATTTTTAGTAACTTTTTCTCCCATTACGTCTGAAAGCCGCTGCCACAGGATGGCAGCTAAATCTTTGATATGTCCTATGCTCAGGTACAAGCTGTCAGCAAGTACACTATAAGTTGCGTTTTCCCAAGCAGCTTTTAAGATTTCTTTTTCAAGCAAACTTAACGTTTTACTTGTCTTGGACTCTAAGGCTGATTCGATAAATTCTAGGGCTTCTTGAAAAGTCATGTACAAATCCATCTCATCGGGTAAGGTTTTTCCAGTTTTACACCCTAATTTTGAGTTATGCACCGTACTAACTCGGTGGAGAAATTTCTAATAGCTATTATGACAGACTTATTGACAATTACGCTCCGGGGCGATCGCCCCCGCTCCAGATTCCACCTTGTCGAGATATGCAAAAGAAGCTCGCGGCAGCCTAATTCTTTTTGAGGGCGATCGCCTTAAACCCTTTTCAGCACAAGGCTTTTAAGTTGCGTGTCACCCCCTGAACGCCTACAAAAAAACCGCCGACAAAACTGTCAGCGGTAAGTTGTGGTTGAGGTCAAACTCTAGAATCTGGAAATTAACAGAGGCGAGAAGTGCGATCGCGCGCTTGAAGAGAAATGTATCGAGATAGAAACGCGATCGCAAATTTATTTGTTCTACCCTCCGATAACTCCCCACCTCCAGATTGCTTTCCAACTACGCTTCAACTATCAGAGTAATGTTGTCAAGGCTCACGACGCGAACAACTTCACCGGGTTGCAAAGTTATTTCTCGAACGTACTTGGCAGGCCACCAACTGCTTTGAAATCGCACACTGCCGGACTGATTTGGTTTAATTTCTTCTTCAACGATCGCTCTTTCCAAATGGCTGACAGTCATGATTACTTTCTCCTGATTCTAGGTTGGCCTGAACGTTGGGAGCCTATAAACCTATAGCTCGACTCCCTAACCCATTGATTTATAACGACGCTTCCACTATCAAAGTAATATTGTCAATTCCGACTACGCGAACCACCTCACCAGGCTCAAAAGTCAGGTCTCGATCGCACTTCGCCGGCCACCAACTGTTTTGGAAACGAACGCGACCGGACTCATTAGGTCGAATTTCTTCATCCACGATCGCTTTTTCAGAATTGTCAAAATTCATGATTGCTTGCTCCCGATTGTAGATTTGCCTTAACTTTCAGAATTGATCGCAAACGACGCTGCAACGATTAAAGTAATATTTTCAATTCCCACGACGCGAACCACCTCACCGGGTTCAAAAGTCATGTCTCGATCGCACTTCGCCGGCCACCAACTGTTTTGGAAACGAACGCGGCCGCATTCTTGAGGGCGAATTTGTTCATCTACGATCGCTGTTTCAACATCGTTAATAGACATAGCTGCTTTCTCCTGAATATAAACTCGACTTGATTGGTGTGTAAGTTAGAAGCTTGCCTGTCAACTTCCCCTCCACACTCAACAGTATCCCCGGCCAACCTCGGCCGTGTCAGTCGGGAAAAGTCTATACAAGTCCACTGTTTGAGCGTGTAAGCGAGTCGGAAAAAGTCTGTTAAAGTTGTGTCAGATAGGTAACGCTAAACCTGGTGACTAAATGGAAGCCGATCGTGCACTGGATTTTACCAACTCGTTACTTGTGGCTCGAAACCTGAAAACTCTCGACAACCTTGACAGCGCGATCTTTCGCGAAGCTTGGCAAGGCGTGCAAGGCAGGACGTACCAACAGGTTGCAGATAGTGAAGGGTATGGAGTAGGGACTGTTAAGGATGCTGCCTCTAATTTGTGGAAGCGGCTTTCAGCGCTGTTTGGAGAAGGCGAAAAAGTCAAAAGAGACAACCTTCAAGCGGTTGTAGAGCGGTATTGGCGCAGCTACTCGAAACTAGAACCGCAGTCGGGACAAACTGTTCCGGCCCAAGTATCTCCTGGAGTTGATGCGGATTTGGAAATCGAAAACCCGAATTTTTTGGGCCGCTTCGGGGCGATCGAAGATCTCAATACTCTTGTCGCCCAAGGTGCAAAAGTGATTGTCATCCAAAGTGCCGGCGGTATCGGCAAAACAACTTTGGCCAGACAGTATCTCAAATCTCAAGGGTTCGATCGAACCATTGAACTGTTGATGGCAAAAGAGACAGAGAACATCACAGCCTTGGAAAGCGCGATCGAAGAATGGCTCAAGCAAGACTTTCAGGAAGAACCAGGGCCAGACTTTGGCGTCACCCTGGGGCGGCTGAAGCGGCAGCTTCAGACTCACAGAGTCGGCGTATTAATTGACAACTTGGAAGCCGCACTCGACGGACAAGGTAAGTTTATTGAACCGCACCGGCTTTACGTGGAACTGTTGCGAGTTTTGGCTGACGCAGCGGTGCAGTCGGTAACGCTGATTACCAGTCGCGATCGACTTTGCGATTCAGATGTAACCGTCGAACACTACTTGCTTCCGGGATTAGAGGTGGAAGTTTGGCGGCAGTTTTTTAGCGCCCGCAACATCAATATAGATGATGTCGCCCTCAAGGAAATGCACAAAGTTTACGGCGGCAATGCCAAAGCAATGGGCATTATTTGCGGCACGATCCGAGAAGATTTTGACGGAGACATGGCGGCTTACTGGCTGGAAAATAGCGAAGATCCGCTCGTTGAAACAGACTTAAAAAATTTAGTTACCAGTCAATTCAACCGCCTCCTCGAACTCGATGCCGAAGCCTATCAGCTCCTCTGTCGCTTGGGCTGTTACCGCTATCAAGACGTGCCAACAGTCCCTACTGACGGACTTTTGTGTTTGCTGTGGGACGTGCCGGAAGCCGGACGCCGACAAATCATTAAATCGCTGTTGCACCGATCGCTAGTCGAGTCTCAGAAGGGCGAATACTGGCTGCATCCAGCAATTCGGGAAGAAGCGGTCGATCGGCTCTCGCCCGGAGACTGGGAAACTGCAAACCGCAAAGCCGCCGAGTTCTGGAGCGAGAGTGTTGAAAATATTGAGACTGTAGAAGATGCGCTGAAAGCTTTTGAAGCTTACTATCATTATGTGGCAATTAGCTGTTTCGAGCAGGCCGCGAGCGTCATCCTCAAAAAAATCAATATCCAGTTTGCCAAAGATTACAAGCTTGGTAGAGCGCTCTACAAATTAGGTTTTTTGCAGCCAATAATTTCAGCAACTACTCGCATCGTCAACAATGTGACTTCTGATTATTATTTGAGCGGTTTATACAGTATTTTAGGTATTTGTCACCGGATCTTAGGTGAAATAAATCAAGCAATAGAATGCCATCAAATATCAGAAATAAAAGCCACTAAATCTTTGCAAATTCTAGCGAAAAGCGGCGAACCGGAAAACGGCAAACAAGCTAATCTGGAATTCTGGAAAGTTAACGCTGCAATTAATATAGGTTTTTGTCAAATAGAAATGGGCGAATTAGAATCAGCTATGGAGATATTTGTCAAGCTGAAAAATTCGCGGGACGAAATCGGGATTAACAGCTATTCGATCGATGTCGGGTTAGCTTTCCTCAACTCCTGTGTCGGAGCCAAAAAAGAGGCGGAAGATCTCGCCGAAAAACTGTATGCCGATCGGGAAAACAGTCAGTTGGTGGGTACGGGATACAAGTTAGTTTTTCTTGCCGCCACCTATCAAAACCTGGGAGAGACAGAGAAAGCTTTGAGTTTGTACCGCCAAGCGATCGCCCAAGCCGACCAAAACCAGTACAGCACCATCAAAGCCAAAGCTCTCAGCGCTATAGCAGCGCTGTACCGAGAAGGGGGAGAATTTGACCAAGCCCTGCAGCACCATGCAGAAGCAATAGAAATACTCGATCGAGCTAGCGCTAAATTAGACCGAGCCGAAGCTTGCTATCAACTAGCACTGACAGAACAAAAACTTGGTAACACCGAGAAAACCCAAGAAAATTTTGAGCGCGCCATTCAACTGTTCAGCGAAATGGACGCTAGCAAACAAGTAGAAAAAGTACAGTTAGCCGCAACAAAAAAAACAGAAAAAATACCTAATTAATCGAGCAAAAAATCCGAAAATAGATACAATAAACGAAAGAACAACCGTAAACTTTGTAGATATGAAACTAAAACGATTGGGACACGTAGCCGTCTGCGTGCAAGACATAGAGAAGTCTGCTGAATTCTACCGCAACTTGGGTATGGAGTTAGTCTGGAAAGATGCAGACTGGGCTTATTTGAAAGCAGGAGAGGACGGATTGGCGCTGTTGAGTCCGAGTTACGACCAAGCAGGGCCGCATTTTGGGTTTGTATTTGACGATCGTACCGAAATGGAATCCGCCTACGAACAACTCAAAGCTGATGGTGTTTCCGTCACCCACATCCACGAACACCGCGACGGTACAGCATCCTTCTACGGCAGAGATCCAGATGGGAACGGCTTCGAGTACCTTTACGAACCGGCCTGACTATTTTCGGACTTGCGGATCGCGACGATCAGGCTATGGTGCGATCGGGAACCGCCCCCTGTCACCTCAAACCTTGATTTGTCGTTCCACATCCTGGTAAGGTACCCATCGGCGCACCCTACATGGAGATTTTTGGGCACGGAACCCCTAGCCCGTTGCTGACGGCCCGGAACCTCGCTGCAACTCCCCGAATAATGTGAGGTACTCACACCGACGCTTCTACAGTAAGGTGCAGGCTGTGAATCCGAAATATATCCACAAGTTCCGAAAATCAGCTCGATAATCTAAAATCTAAAATCTAAAATCTAAAATCCTCATGTTGCAGAGAATACAAGTCAGAAACCGCTGGAAATTCATCTTCAAACCCTGGGAAGAAGCAGACCCTTGGCTGTTTGCCGCTTGCATCGGCCTCACCATCTTCGGGGGCATCATGATCCGCAGCGTCGAAATCAACCAGGGGCTGATCGACTGGTGGCGGCACTGGGTAACTGGGGCAGTCGGTTTGTTCCTCGCCATCATCATTTCCCGCTGCCGTTACCAAACACTGCTTGAGTGGAAATGGCCGATTTACATATTAATCAATTTGTCCCTGATCGCAGTGCGCTTTATCGGTACTACAGGGCTCGGTGCCCAGCGGTGGATCAACATCGGCGGCTTCTACCTGCAACCGTCAGAATTTGCCAAAGTAGGCATGATTGTCACTTTAGCAGCTCTCCTGCACGACAAGACTGTTCCCACGGTGGGTAATATGTTGAGGATGCTGGCGATTATGGCTGTACCCTGGGGATTGATCTTTGCCGAACCAAATTTAGGTACTTCCTTAGTCTTCGGCGCGATCACAATGGGGATGTTTTACTGGGGTAATGTCAATCCCGGCTGGCTAATATTGCTATTCTCTCCTCTAATCTCAGTTCTCTTCAATAACCTGTCTACACCGATTTGGATAGCCTGGGTAGTTGTTGCGGGTATTATCGCTTGGCGAACCCTGCCTTGGCCGTGGTTGGGGACTTTCGGTGCTGTGTTGGTGAACGTTGTTTCTGGACACCTGGGACATATTTTTTGGAATGTGCTCAAGGATTATCAAAAAATGCGTCTGACAGGGTTTTTAAACCCCGAGAAAGACCCTTTAGGTAGCGGATATCACTTGATTCAATCTCGGATTGCTATTGGCGCTGGGGAACTGAAGGGCCGGGGTTTGTTTCAGGGAACGCAAACTCAGCTTAACTTTATTCCCGAACAGCATACGGACTTTATCTTTTCAGCTATTGGCGAAGAATTGGGTTTTATTGGCTGTATTGGCGTGTTGTTGGTGTTCTGGATAATTTGTTTCCGGTTGGTGACGATCGCTCAAACTGCTAACGATAATTTTGGTTCTTTGCTGGCGATCGGCGTACTGTCAATGTTGATTTTTCAGGTGTTCGTAAATATTGGGATGAACATTGGCTTGGCTCCAGTTACGGGCATTCCTCTGCCTTTCCTAAGTTACGGGAATGCGTCGCTGCTGAGTAATTTTCTCGGCCTGGGACTGGTGGAGGCGGTGGCAAGCCAGCGACAGCGCAAGAAGCGTTGGAATTAGGTCATTGGTAATGAGTTTTGGGAATGCGATCGCGCTTTTGATTTCTTTCGAGAGATTCTGCGGGCGATCGCATTTTTTTTGCATCGGCCTAGGCGCATCTAAATTTTACGCTTCCTGACCCGAGCCTTCATGACTGTCAAGTTTGATAAAATTCTTGTGGGCTGCGCGCGAAAACCCGCCCAAAAATAAAATTTAGAGACCCAACAGCTTAAGTATATCAACTTAATTAAACCACTCTTGAGGCAAACAATAAATAATTTTATGCGCTATGGGTAAGCCACTCATTGTGCAGTTGACGCCCTACGAATGACGTTTTTAATGCCTGAAACCATTGCTATTATTACATCTTTTTTTCTTCTTCCTTCTTCCTTCCTCCTGCTTCCTTCTTCTTCCATCCGTTGCATCCGTTACATCCGTTACATAATCCGTTGCCGAACTTCCTTCGCCTCCAATTATTCGTTCATATTCTTGTACGTAGCAACAGCCGAAGGCGAACTCCGGTTTAAATAACGGAATATCCAATACTTAAATACCGTATCCAAGATAACGGGAAACGTCGCAATGAACAAAAATATGAACTGCCTATTTTCTGGCAGTCCCAAATGCCTCGATACACCTTCAAGAACTACTTCCCAACCATGAGGCGAGTGGAATCCCACAAACACATCTGTAAACAAAATAATTACGAAAGCTTTCGCACTGTCGCTGAGCCCGTAAATAACATCGTCCATGAAAGACTTTAAAATCTCAATCTCTTTCTTGTTAGTGACGATAATCGTGGCAAAGGCAATCAAGGAAATCAAATCGGCAAAAATATTTTTAATAGCTCCACCACTTTCAGATCGGTATTCCTCCGCTAGTTCAACTGCTTTCTCGGCAATCTTCTTTTCCGTTTCTTCTAAAGAAAGCGAGGGAGCAGTGCCTATTAACCTTTCAAATTTGAGGTGCTGCTCAAATCTCTCCAGTTCTTGAAATGCTTCTTCTTCCAGGTTAACATTTATGAAAAGAGGAGCATTTTCTTTGCCTCTAAAGTGGTCAACCACCGGGCCGACTAAAAAGTTTTTGGAGATTTGATTCGTCAACAGCGGAACTAAAATCAAAAGCAAAATAAATCGGAGAGAAATAATTGTTTTTACTTTGGAATTGCGAAAATTCTTAACTACTTCTTTTTCTGCTCCAGGGTCTAAATCTTTAGTGATGCGATTCAAAGTTCCCAAAAGCGATCGCGGCAATAAATTGACTTCTTCATAGTTAGTGTCAACCTCACCATCGTGAATTTTAACAGAATTAGCTGAACCTTTATTTTGGTCAAGTGGAGAGCTGCTATTGGTAGATTTAGCCTGGACATTTACTGAACTGACAACCGGAACAATTGCCGTCGCTCTACTATTATTAATATACTTGTCGATGACTCCATCAATAAACTCTAGCTTCTCAAATATAAGGGATGCTCTATCTTTATTGTTGAGATGTAATCCATGCTGGTGATAATCAGCGCTGTACCCCGTTTTCGGTTTGGCTCCAACTCGCTCCGGCAGTTCCAAAAAAGAACGGCTAGCATTAAACTCAACCATTCGGGTTTGGATGACCTTGAGGTATTTTTGCAGTTCGGATTTAAAGTAAGACAGGGTGCTTTGTCCGTAATCTCCCGATCGATCAGAGATTCTTTGACCGCCAAAATGCTCGTCTTCCATCGCCTTAATGGCTAATGCAGCATCGTAGGCCTGTTCTAGAGCCCTCTCAGGGGTTTCTCGATACCATTGGTGAAGGCTGTAGAGATATTTTACAATCCTGTTCCACGGAGAAGTATTCATAGCTAAAGCTGGTTAGTTGGCTGTAGACATTAGTGATTAAAGTATTCACGGTATGGTAACAAATTTACATAAATTGAGAACTGCCAGCGAGGATTCAATTTGGATTGCCGGATCTGCCCGCAGTGGCAAAACCGCTCGTTTAGTCGAGCAGTTTTGCATTTGGAGCAAAACTGTCAAGCCTCTACCCGCAACAGTTTCAGGTATCTGGAGTTCCGGGCGGCGGCGGGCTGGACAAACTGCCCCAGCAATTTTAGTCTTAGCAGCTAATGGAGACAACCGGCTAGAATTGGCCGATCGCATCGCCGTCGCTACCGAAGGAAAATATACCTTTCACTCCACAACGCCCTTTGGTTTTTTTGAGCAGGAGGTATTGCTATTTTGGCCTCTGCTAGTTCAGTCGCTGGATTTGAGGGCTCAATTTCCCCTGCGGCTGCAACCTGAAACAGAACTGGAACTTGCCGCGAGACTCTGGCGTCGCGAACTAGACGAAGGAATTTTGCAACAAACAGGGGTAAGTCCAAACCGAATGGTGCGTCGAACACTAGACTTATTACAACTTGCTGCTGTCAGCGGTACGCCTAGAGAAGAGATTCCCAGCATTCTGGAACAGGGATTTGCTATCTCAGGCGGCTCGATCAACCTGTGGACTAGCATGGGAGAGTTGCTGGAAAGGTGGCGGGAATGGTGCTTGACGCGGGGGCTCCTGACTTACGGGATTGTTTGCGAACTCTACTGGCGCTATTTGTTGCCGGATAGCAGTTACCAGCAGCATTTGGCCTCTAGATACCAAGCTGTGATCGCAGACGATGTTGACGATTATCCGGCGATAAGTCGCCATTTGTTCGATCGAATGCTCGACCAAGGTGCGGCGGGGGCGTTCTCCTACAATCCAGATGGAGGAGTGCGTTTGGGCTTGGGGGCTGACACGGAATACCTAGCCCGACTCGAAGACCGCTGTCAAAGCGTGGAAAATTTGGACGCCACAGCCGGTTTAGCCCCAGAGATTGGAGATTTAGCGGTAAGTTTAGCAGTTAATTCAGAGGGTTTTTATCCTCTAGGCTTGAGTTTGCCCGGATCGGTTCGATCGCTCCAAACCACTTCCCGGGCTCAACTGCTGCGGGAAACCGCCGAAATCATCGTGGATGCGGTGAAGTCACAAGCCGTGGAACCGCAGGAAATCGCCGTAATTGCGCCCGGGATGGATGCGATCGCCCGTTACAGTTTAACGGAAATTCTAGCGCGAGATGGTATCGCCGCCGTATCTCTCAACGATCAGCGTCCCCTCTCGACTACCCCAGAGATTCGAGCTTTACTCACTTTGTTAGCGTTAGTTTATCCGGGACTCGGCCGTTTAGTCGATCGAGATGGCGCAGCCGAAATGCTGGTAGTTTTGGGCAGCCAGAAACACCGTTCATTGGAAACAGAAGATTCCAACTCGACGTTCAATCTACAATCTCAAATCCACAATCAAAAATCGATCGACCAAGTGAGAGCAGGTTTAATCGCCGATCACTGTTTTTGTCCAGATATCGATCGACCTCAATTGCTGCAAATTACAGCTTTTCCCCGGTGGGACAGACTGGGACACCGAGCAGCCAGGGCCTACGAGCACATTGTCGAGTGGATCGAACAACAGCGGTCGCAACAGCAGGAGCGGCTGTTGCCGAGTCCAATTGCCCTGCTCGATCGAGCCATCCAGAAATTTCTCATGAACGACAGATACCTCCCCTACGATCGGCTAGCAGCCCTGCGCGAGTTAATGGAAACAGCCAGCCACTACTGGGAAATCAACGGGCGAATGCAGCGCGTAGAACCAACAAACGGCGGCGACTCAGAAACGATCGCCCGGTTCATCCAGTTGTTGCGCCAAGGAACCGTCACCGCCAACCCCTTTCCAGTCCGGCCAGAAGGCCCAGCAGCCAGAGCCGTCACCCTCGCCAACATCTTTCAGTACCGCAGCAGCCGCCGCGCCCACAAATGGCACTTTTGGCTGGATGCCGGCTCCCCCCTGTGGCTGAGCGGCGGTGCGGCGACATTGTTTGGCGCTCCCTTATTTTTGCGATCGCAACTCGGGCGCCCCTGGGAAACCGAAGACGAAACGACTGCCGACCAACAGCGACTGCGACGAATTCTGCTAGATTTGTTAAGTCGCTGTTCCCTGCTTTACCTTTGCCACAGCGAACTATCCGTCAGTGGACAAGAACAAACTGGGCCGCTTCTGCCCCTAATTAACAGCTCTGTTTCTTGTCAGCAGTCAGCATAAGACAGTCGGCTTCTGAAGGCAAGAGGCACAGATGTATTCGTCATTGAACATTCGGAAAGAAAAAATTATGACGGCGAAGATTTTTATTTTTTCTGATTCTGGATAAATACACCGGGCTGACTCGCAGCCAGACTTCTAGGTTCTATCGAAATGGCGCGATATTAAAGTATACCCAAGATAGGCAGCAAAACCTGCAATCATTAATATTTTGAGATCAAAAGATGCCCAGCTTAAAAAATATCCATAGCCGTTGCAGTTTTGATTTAGTATGTTAGAAATGATGGGGTTATTAATCAATTTTAAGCCAGATTTGTGGCAACAAACTGATACTAATCAGTTCTTAAAGTTAATCGGGATCGTCGTTTAAAGGAGCCAAAATAATGCCCAGTGCAGTGCCAGCAGTAATTATACCAACACCAACACCAGAACCGCCAACACC
This sequence comes from Microcoleus sp. B3-D7, assembly GCF_036705305.1. Lineage (NCBI taxonomy): Bacteria > Bacillati > Cyanobacteriota > Cyanophyceae > Oscillatoriales > Microcoleaceae > Microcoleus > Microcoleus sp. B3-D7. Next base: position 12,115 of record NZ_JAUBUE010000076.1, read on the forward strand.
GGAACCAGAAACGCCAACACCAGAACCAGAAACGCCAACACCAACACCAGAACCGCCAACCCCAACACCAGAACCGCCGACGCCAACTCCCTCCGGGGACGACACATTTGGTGGCATAGACGACACATTGGGCGGAGGGCAAGGTACGTCGCCCGGAATCATCGGCGGCGTAGTCCGCGGCGGAGAAACCAACGACTCCTTAGTTGGCAGTCCCGGGCCCGACGTGATTTCCGGGCTGCAAGGCAACGACAACCTGCAAGGAGGCGACGGCGACGATTTAGTATTCGGGGGAGATGATGACGACGTGCTGTTCGGCGCACCCGGCAACGACGTTCTCGACGGCGGTTTAGGACTCGATACGCTGTACGGAGGCAAAGGCAACGACTGCCTCGACGGGGCAAATAACCCCGACCTGCTGTATGGCAATGACGGCAACGACACGGTAATCGGAGGCGAAGGCAGAGACACGGCTTACGGCGGCAAAGGCAGTGACAGCTTGCGGGGAGGCTCTGGCGACGATAGCTTTTTGGGCGATCGAGGCGACGACATCGTGTGGGGCGACCAAGGTAACGACTCGCTCTTCGGCGGCGACGGCGAAGACTTGCTATTTGGCAACGAAGGAGGCGACTGGCTCTACGGAAACGCCGGCGGGGACACATTTTTTTCCGGCGACGGCGACGACATCGTATTCGGCGGTGACGGCGACGACATCGTGGACGCTGGTGCTGGCAACGACGTTATTTGGGGCGAAACAGGCAAAGACGTAGTGGCAGGAGGCGAAGGCAGAGATGTTTTCGTCATCGGTGCATTCAGTTCCCCCAGCGGCAGCAGCAGCGACGGCACTAACCCGGCATTTCTCACCACAGGCGGGCCAGATCTCGCCGATGCCGACATTTTCACAGACTTTCGCCAAGGCGAAGATTTAATCGGGTTAAGTGGCGACCTCAAGTTTGAAGATTTGGTAATCTTCCAAAGCACTGAGACCAAAGCTGGCAGTACAATTATTCGCAACGGCGTCAGCGGCGACTTTTTAGCAGTATTGCCCGGAGTAGACAGCAGAACCCTAGGGCGAAGCTCATTTGTAATTGCACCCACAGTTCCCGGCAGCGCAACTCCGCTTCCCCTGCCGACGCCGACAGACAGTCCGACGCCCACAACCAGTCCGACGCCGACAACCAGTCCGACACCGACAACCAGTCCGACGCCGACAACCAGTCCGACACCGACAACCAGTCCGACGCCGACAACCAGTCCGACGCCAGACGAGCCGCGGCCTACGTTCCCGGGGTCGCCGACGCCGACAGGAAGTCCGACGCCGCCGACACCGCCGACGCCCATCTTTAACCAACCTCCAAGAGCAGTTAACGACAACTTCACCACGGTTGCGGGTCAAGAACTCAGTTTCAACGTTCTGTTGAACGACACTGACCAGGAACAAAGCGCTCTGACTGTCACGACTTTTGCTCCAGCAAGCAAAGGGAGCCTGGTTCCCGTGGGCGGCGGCGTATTCAAATACACCCCGAATCCGGGCTTTTCGGGTACTGACAGCTTCAGCTACTCGATCTCAGACGGCAGCGGCGGCACAAGTAAGGCGGTAGTAACCCTCAACGTCAGTAGCCCGCCCCAGCTAATAATTAACGACGGTGTGGTGGTTGCCAAAAGTAATCCTACCCAGACAATCACCGCCGCCGATTTGTTAGTCACAGATCCCGACAACAGCCCCTTGGAAATCGTTTACACGATTACTAAAGCCCCCGATGCTACCAGAGGTTTTGTCCAAAGGGGTAGCACCTTTCTCAACGTGGGCGGCAAATTCACCCAAGACGATATCAACAACAACATCGTCAAATACAACTTGCTGGCAGCAGGTGGCAGCGACACTTTCACGTTTACAGCCTCCGACGGATCTGCAACTATCGGGCCGGCATCCTTCAGCATCACGGTGGTAGATAATATTGTCGATCGCAGTGCACTCCCGGCCAGCAGCTTTACAGGCAGCAACCTCAGCGACTTCATCCTCGGCGGGGCCGGCGACGATACCCTCGCTGGGGGCGACGGCAACGACATCATCGATGGCAGTGTCGGCAACGACCTCGAATTCGGTGAAGCAGGCAACGACTCGCTGGTGGGTGCGATCGGCAATGACACCGTTGACGGCGGACTGGGCAACGACACCGTTGACGGCGAAGACGGCATAGACTCGCTGATCGGCGGACTCGGCAACGACCTGATGTTCGGCGGCAATGACAATGACAACCTCTTGGGCGGTGACAACAACGACACCATTGAGGGCGGAACAGGTAATGACTCGATGTTGGGAGAATCCGGCGACGACTCGATACTTGGTGGCGCTGGGATCGACACCTTACTTGGTGGCATTGGCGACGACTCCCTCGAGGGCGGTGCAGGCGACGACATCCTCGACGGTGGACTTGGCAGAAACTTGGTCGACGGCGGTATCAATAACGATTCCATCTCCGGCGGCGACAACGATGAAACGATGTTGGGTGGAGAAGGCAACGACACGGGACTCGGAGGTTCGGGCAATGACTACGTGTTGGGCGAGGCCGGCAGCGACTCCCTCGACGGCCAAGCGGGCGACGACACTCTCGACGGCGGTGCCGGCAGCGACTGTCTCAGCGGCGCCTTCGGCAATGACTTGGTATTGGGCGGCGATGACAACGACTCGCTTTCCGGCGGTGCAGGCAATGACATTTTGGGTGGTGGCAACGGTTCTGACTTGCTCACGGGCGATGTTGGCAATGATTTCTTCTACTACGAAACTCCCAGCGAAGGCGTGGACGTGATTGCTGACTTTAACGCTAATGGCAGCGAGACCGACAGATTTTTGTTCAGGTCGTCAAATTTCGCAGGTTTAACCAACTCAGGAACTACTCTCGATTTCACCAGTTTTATCGTCAGGAATATCGGGTCTAGCGGCGACGACATCAGCAAGCAATCAGTCATTTTGTTTGAATCTAAATTTGATAACGCTCAAGCAATAAATGCAGTGTTGAAGAATCAAAAGGGTTCGAGCAAAACGGGAGCTTTCTTCGTGTACCTGAACAATACTTTTAACAAGTACGTTCTCGGCTTTGACCCGAATGTGGCAGATGACAGTCTCCCAGCTTTCGATTTGGGAGTGTTGAATTCTATTCCTACAGTGCCGGGAGCGCTCAGCACCGTCATTACTGCATCTGACTTTAAGTTTATTTAGTAGTTTTTGAGTAGCGTCGCAAGGAGGCGGAACAATGCCAGGTGCAGTACCACTAATTTTTCTCGAAGGGCGGCTACCCGATGAGAACGAGGATAGTTTGGATAGCGGCACCGTGCCGCAGCCTACGCCGTCGTCGGGAACGGAGCCGATGATGACGGGGACGCAGCCGATGATGACGGGGACGCAGCCTACGCCGTCGTCGGGAACGGAGCCGATGATGACGGGGACGCAGCCTACGCCGTCGTCGGGAACGGAGCCGATGATGACGGGGACGCAGCCGGACATTTCGATCACCCCGGTGCCCCGGCCACCTCTGACAGTTCCCACGCCTCCCCCAGAGCCACTTTTTGTCGATGGCTTAGTTGTCGCAAATGACGGCAGTAACTATTTAATCGGCAGCTTGTTCAATGACACGATTTCCGGGCGTGCCGGCGACGACACGCTTCTGAGTCGGGACGGGGACGATATAGTCAGGGGCGAAGACGGTAACGATTCTCTCAACGGTGGCGCTGGTAAAGATATCGTTGAGGGCGGGCGTGGCAATGACACGGCGCGGGGTGGCAAAGGCGATGACTTGGTTTCTGGCGACCAAGGCGATGACGTAGCTTTTGGCGACCAGGGCAATGATATTGTCTTGGGTTCAGAAGGCAACGACTCGCTGTACGGCGGTAAAGGCAATGACTGTCTGCGCGGAGGTGGCGAGGACGACCTGATTTTTGGCGACAAGGGCAGTGACACTGTTTTTGGCGACACGGGTAACGACTGCCTGATTGGCGCTGGGGGCAATGATATTTTGTTGGGCTCCGAGGGCGGGGATGTTATCAGCGGGGGTGTTGGTAACGATACTGGTGATGGCGGCGAGGGTGATGACCTGATCTTCGGGGGCGACGGCAATGATTCTTTGTCGGGAGATGCTGGGGATGATATTCTTTCTGGCGATCGCGGGTCTGATACTCTGACAGGAGGCGAGGGATCGGATATCTTTGTTCTCGGTAGGGTGGGCACGTCGGCTGGCAACGGGTTTCTCACTACTGGCGGCGGCGAAATCGGCGATGCTGATGTAATTAGAGATTTTAATGCCGGCGATTCGATCGGTCTGGCTGGAGGTCTGAACTTTACAGAGTTAGAAATTTTCCAGGGTCAAGGCTCGAATTCTAGCAACACGATTATTAGGGACAGGCGAACTGGGGAATTTTTGGCGGTGTTGATTGATGTTCGATCGAACTCGCTAGATGAATCTCGGTTCACTACAGCTCAAATACCGCGCGTCAACGACAATCCCTTCACCATTGAGGGGACAAGTCCGAATCCGGCAGCATCACCGGGCACAAGTCCGGCAGCATCACCGGGCACAAGTCCGGCAGCATCACCGGGCACAAGTCCGGCAGCATCACCGGGCACAAGTCCGGCAGCATCACCGGGCACAAGTCCGGCAGCATCACCGGGCACAAGTCCGGCAGCATCACCGGGCACAAGTCCGGCAGCATCACCGGGCACAAGTCCGG
>NZ_JAUBUE010000077.1:0-16450 GCF_036705305.1 Microcoleus sp. B3-D7
GGTGTACTGGTTGCGGAATTGCAGCAGTTCGCTGAAGCTGGGATAGTCTCGATTTAATAGTTTAATGACAACCGGAAGCTGATCTTTTTCTCGAATGGCTCGATAAACTACGGTTCTCGAACCGCAGTATAATTGCTCACCCAGATGATATCCTGAAACTCGCTTCGTCAAATCCACTGCTGCACTCATCTGGATTACCCCATCTCAGACATTGACTATTGTAACTAATTATACACTTTTATTGGTTGAGTCTGAGGAAAATAGAGCTGCGAAATCCCCAGGCTGCAGACTCTACCGCTTTTATTTATTTTCACTTTTGAAGAGAAAGATTGCCATCTATCAAGATAGTCTTATCCTTTCATCGGCAATAAAATTGTAAACTCCGTCGCTTCTCCCAATAGAGAATTTACCTCGATCGCCCCTCCATGTTTCTCAACCACAATTTGACGAGCGAGCGCCAATCCCAACCCCGTCCCTTTCCCTACTTCCTTAGTAGTAAATAACTCATCAAAAATCTTCTCTTGCACTGCTTCACTCATGCCCACACCGTTATCTTTAATGCAAATAATCGCTTGTTTTTTGTCCAGAGAAAGGTCGGTTTTAATGGTAATCTCATTGACAATTTCTGCATAAAGTCGTCCTTGATTTGATTCATCCAAAGCATCGATCGCATTAGCTAACAAATTCATAAATACTTGATTCAACTGTCCGGCATAACACTCCACTTGTGGCAAATTCCCATATTCCCTAATCACTTTGATTTCTGGACGAGTTTCGTTAGCCTTGAGCCGATGTTTCAGGATCATAATGGTGCTATCGATGCCATCGTGGATATTGCAAGCTACGGGATAGTTAGTATCGGCACGGGAGAAGGTTCGTAGACTGGTACTAATATCCCGAATCCGCTTCACGCCTTCCCGCATCGAACCTACTAATTTCGGTAAATCTTCCCGGATGTATTCGAGATCGATGTTCTCGATTTCTTCTTGAATTTCTGGGTCGAGTTGCGAATATTTTTGTTCATACAAATCGAGCAATCCAAACAAATCTTTGATATGATATAAGGCTGGTTGAATATTACCAACCAAAAAACCAACTGGATTATTAATTTCGTGAGCAACGCCAGCCACTAAGTTTCCCAATGCTGACATCTTTTCGCTTTGAACTATTTTTATTTGTGCCTGTTTCAGATCGGTAAATGCTTGTTGAGATTCTTGATACAAACGGGCATTTTCTAAGGAAATAGCAGCTTGCGAAGCCAGCAAATTTAGCACTTCAATGCGAGCGCTAGTAAATGCCCCAACCGTCAGGTTATTTTCCAGGTAGAAAACTCCTATCAACTGCCCTTGATTAAGAATTGGAATACACAGAACACTTATCGGCTGGTGCTGTTCAATATAGCGATCGCTCGCAAGCTGGGAACTTACCCTAGCATCGACTATTACCAAAGGTTTCAAACTACGCTTGACAGTGTTAACCAAACTAATCGCTACATCCTGACTTGATTCTAGAGGCATTGACGGTAATAGCTCAGGTTGCTGTCCCTCTGCTACAAGAGCCACTACCTGTAAATACTGTTTTTGTTTGAGCAATAAGACACACTTAGTTGCCCCAGCATTCGCGATCGCTATTTTTAAGAGAGTAGTCAGGAGTTTATCTAGTTTAATCTCGCCAGAAATGGCTTGAGAGGCTTTGAGTAGAGTTGCCAAATCTAGAAATTCCGAGTTGCTGCTAGAAGAGTTGGTATTATAAGTAATCGTGCCGCGGGCGATCGTTTCCTTAAAAGAAGTAAAAGATTGAGGTTGCTGAAGGATAATAGCTAGTAGGCGAGGATAACGTTTTTCTAAATCGTCTATTTTGGCTTTAGCTCCCCATCGGGCATAACAATAATACGCTTCAATCATGTAGGCTTGAGCTACTTTTTCTTTGCCCCATTCCAAGTAGAATTTCGCTGCTAGTTCGTTGGCAAGGGCTTCATCTTGAATAAAATCACTTTTGCTGGCGGATGCGATCGCGCGATCGTACAGTTCAATTGTAGCTAATTTATCTCCGGAAACACGCGCCATTTCTGCTGACAGTAGTTCATAGGCAGGGCTAAAATTATCCGGGCAGTTTTGCACCCAAACCGCTAATTGCTGTTGATAGGCTACCAATCTTTGCCACAAGTCAGATTGTTTTACATTTAAACTTTGATGATAACTCTGACACAACAACAGAGCATAGATGAAGCGATGTCTGGCATAAGGAAGTAAGCCCTGCGGAGCAACATTGACAATCTCATCTTCAGCTTTATGGGCATATTCTAAAGCTTCATGGGGGCGATCGTAGAGATAAAGAATTTGGCTTTTGAGAATATGATAAATACAGATAACTTGCCAGTTTTTATGGCTTCGGCAGCGCTCCAGATACTCAGCTTCTCTAATTTCCGACCAAGTTATCGTTCCTGTCAAGCTCGATACAAGCATTTCACCACCAGTCAGTAGATCGATAGCCCATTGATTTTTTTGATTTTTACTAAAAGCCAGAGAATGATTAATTTCTGCCTCTAGTTGCTTCAGTTCTACTCCTTGATAAAAATGACAGTACATATGGTGTCCAAAAGCATAGGCAGCATATTGTAAATTACTTGATTCCAAACCAATTTGATATGAATTTTGGTAATCTTTGCTGGCTACCTTGAGAGGATGAGACCAATGGCGGAGAGAACTACCAATCATTAAATAGGCTACACTTTCGGCAGAAAAATTATTAAATTTTGGCATTAATTGCAGCGTTAAATCGATTAACTCACCTGTGTTTTGATAGTTATTTAAAGCATAACCACGTAAGCCACCGTAAGCTGGGTAAATATAGCCCACTTCAGGAGTATTACCATATTGCAAACACAGATTAACAGCCTTGGCACAAATGACTGACCACAGACGCTGGTGCGATCGATAGGTGGGGGGACCCAGAGCAATAGCTAACTTTGTCGCCATTTTTTTCTCAGGATCGGTCATCATCGGTAAATCACTGAGAGAAGCGATCCCTCGGCTTTCTAAAATGGCTTGAGCGGTGGCAATTTCGCGATCGCGCACCAACTCAAAATCATCATCAGTAATATCAATTCCCAACAAAGATAAAGCCTGAAGTCCCGCAGCAATAGCTTCTGGATATTCAGCCAGTAGGGTGTATTGAATAATTGCCAAGTTGTAAATTTCAGCCTTTTCTAGGGGTGTCTTTGCCTGTTCCAGAGTGCGAACACTCCAGATTTTGGACTCTTCAATATTGCCATTCAAATACTCAACTTCAACCCGTTCTTTGTGGAGCGCAAAGCATAAGTCATATTGAGTATTCCAACTGTCTTCTCCCAATAATTCTATGCCAGTAGTCATATACTCGCAGGCAGCAGCATATGCGGTGGAAGTTTTAGCTTTTCGTCCGACCACTAAGTTTAATTTGCTCAATTTTTCCTTTTCTTGTGTATCCTTTAATAAGGATCGACCACGATTTAGTTGGTTGACAATATCGAATATAATTTCCTCACGCTCTGCCAAAACAGTATTTTTCAAAAGTAGTTGACCGATCTGTAGATGTGTGGCTTGCTTGCGCTCGTCGGGAATCAACAAATAGGCAGCTTGTTGAACGCGATCGTGTAAAAATCGATAAGTTGGATTAGCTGAAGGCTGCTGGAAAACTTCATTACTATCCGATTGGGTAAAGAACTTATAGATTTTGGTCGTGGCAATCACCAAACCTTCCTGCAATGCTTTCCATAAAGCCGTCGCCGTTATTCCCGCAGATTGCTCACTGACAATTACTAACGTATTCAAATCAAACTGCGCTCCTATACAAGCCGCTAATTTGAGAACCTCTTGAGTTTCTCTGGGCAACTTCTGCAATTGCAATGCCATGAATTCAACGACATCATCAGTAATACCTATAGCTAAGGCTTTTATCCCAGCAATATCACACTGCCAATGCCGAATATCCCAGTTAAAGGTAATTAGCTGATCGTCATGTAGTGCCTTAAGAAACTGAGTGGCAAAGAAGGGATTACCCTGAGTTTTTTGACAGACTAATTTTGTCAAAGGTTGGGCAAGGGATGATTCACAATTCAGCGTATCCGCCACCAACAAATTCATATCGGGTTCGCTTAACGCTTGCAAAGTAATCCTATTCACTGTTGCCCCAGTTTTAACTATCTCATCTACTGTTAAGATAAATGGATGCACAGGTGAAACTTCATTATCTCGATAGGCCCCCAATACTAATAAATATCCTGTATCCATCATCAATAATTGTAGCAAATTCAGGGAGGCTGAATCCGCCCATTGCAAGTCATCCAAAAACATCACTAAAGGATGTTCTTTGCTCGTGAAAACTTGCACGAATTTCTGCATTAACAGATTAAAGCGATTTTGGGCGGCACTTCCTGACAATTCTGTTGCAGGAAGTTGAGCGCCTATTATACGTTCTAGCTCAGGAATCACGTCAATCAAGACTTGTCCGTTGTCTCCCACTGCTGCTAAAATCTTGGTTTTCCATGTTTGCAGTTCGGTATCTGATTCTGATAGCAATTGACCCATTAAGTCGCGGAATGCTTGCACAAAGGCACTGAAGGGAATGTTGCGTTGAAATTGATCGTATTTGCCTTTGATAAAATAACCGCGCTGACGGACAATGGGTTTATGAACTTCATTGACAACGGCGGTTTTCCCAATTCCCGAAAAACCTGCTACTAGCATCATTTCTGTTGTTCCCAGGCTGACTCGCTCAAAGGCAGCTAATAGTTGATTAACTTCTTTTTCTCTACCGTAGAGCTTTTCGGGGATAGTAAAGCGATCGCTAATATCTCGCTTTCCGAGTTCAAAATTTTCAATTTTGGCTGTTTTTTGTAACTGAACTAAACAAATCTCTAAATCGTGCTTGAGTCCCAATGCACTCTGATAGCGATTTTCGGCATTTTTTGCCATCAGCTTACTGACAATTTCCGATAATATCGGGGGAATTTCAGGATTAATGTGATGGCTCGGTTTCGACTGTTTGGCGAGATGAAAATGCACCACTTTCATCGGATCATCCGAGATAAAGGGCAACTTTCCTGTCAACAATTCATAAAAAGTCACACCCAGGGAGTAAAAGTCACTGCGGTAGTCAATGCCTCGATTCATCCGTCCTGTTTGTTCGGGGGAGAGATAGGCTAATGTTCCTTCTAAGATATTGGGATTCTGGATTTCTTGGGTTTCTCGTGGTAGGAGGGATGCAATACTAAAGTCAATTAGTTGAATTTGTTTGCTGTCGGGATTAATGAGAATATTAGCGGGTTTAATATCTTTGTGAATGACTCGGTTTTGGTAGAGATAGTGGATAATGTCTGTTAGTTGTATGGCGAGTGGGAGAAATTCTGCTAAAGGTAAAGCTTGAGATAGTTTGGTTTCATTTGTTGCTGTTTTGAGATAAGTAGATAGGGAGACTCCTCCAAAGTCCTCCATTACTAGGGCATAGCTATTGTGGTAGACTTCCAGGGTCAGGGGTTTGACGAGGTGAGGGAAGTCGAGATTTTTGGCAATGGTATATTGGTTGCGAAACTGGACGAGCTCGTTGAAGGAGGGATATTCGTTTCGCAGCAGTTTGATGACGACTGGGTATTGATCGCGGGTACGGATGCCTCGATAGACTAGGGTACGTGTACCTGAATAAAGTTGCTCTGTAACCTCATAACCTGACAAATGGGCGATCGCATCCATAACTGGTTGACCCTTTATTATAAAACAGTTAAATTAAAACCTTCTATTCCATTGTATTTGATGATTTGACAAAGATAGCGATCGCAAACTCTGCACCCTCGCTAGGGACAGAATTAACTGTAATTTTTTCCCTATGTTTATCAACTATTATTTGACAATCAAGAAATTTGGTCACAAGCCCCCAGATTCATCCGTGTACCTGTAGAAAAAGCTGCGCCTCCCCATCGCAATCTCCGGACTCATCCGTGCGAGCAATCTCAAATCTTAAATTTCAAATCGCATGACCTGCGATCGCTAATTCTCAACCAGTTCCTTTCCCTACTCCGCACTATTTGCGCTAGGGTATGTATAGTATGGTTGCGTAAGTTGTGATGGTATCATAAAACAATAATTTGTAATTTTTAACCGCAAATATACGCAGATTTACCAGTATATAAACTTTATACTATCTGCGTATATTTGCCTGCATCTGCGGTTGTATTATGCTTTATTCCCCGTAGTGGCCGCCGACAACCTTACCCCGAAACACAACATAATTGTAGATGTTGTAAAAAATCATAATCGGGAGCAGAACGCCCATAAACACAATCATAAATACCAGGGCGCTGGGCGAAGCTGCGGCTTGGTAAATCGTGATTTGCGAGGGAATAATGTAGGGAAAAACAATCAATCCCAAGCCGATGAAAGTAAGCAAGAAAATCAGAATCGTCCAGATAAACGGCGTTCGTTCTTCTTTATTTGCGAGACTTTTCAGCAGCAGTCCCACCAACAGCACTCCCAACAAAGGAATCGCGGCAAAGACATAAACTAGCGGTTTCTCGAACAACCTGGATCTAGCGCTTTCGTAAAAAATCGGAGTGGCGATCGTAATTAAAACTGCTCCGATTAAAGTTGTCACCGCCGCAATTTTAGCCGTGCGATAGTGATTTGTTTGCAGTTCGCCCTCCGTTTTCATAATTAGATAGGTTGAACCGATCAAAACATAGCCTTGAATCAGCGTCAAAGCAACCAAGATCGATCGCCAATCCAGCCAATCCCAAGTAGAACCTACAAAGTGACCGGCTTCATCAACCGCAATGCCTTCGAGTACGGCACCCAAGGCAAATCCTTGAGCTAAAGCTGCTAAAAAACTGCCAGCACCAAAGGCATAATTCCAGAGTAATTTGCGATTAGAATGCTCGCGAAATTCAAAGGCTACAGCCCGAAATATCAAACCAAAAAGCATCATGCAAATCGGTATGTACAGCGCTGTCAAAATCGTACCGTAAGCTAGGGGAAATGCGCCAAATAAAGCGCCTCCCATTAAAACCAGCCACGTTTCGTTCGCGTCCCAAACGTTGCCCAAACTCGTCATTAAAATGCCCCTGCGTTCCTCGTCATCAGCAGTCAGAGACAGGATTCCTACTCCTAAGTCAAAACCGTCTAGCATGACGTAGAGCAATAGAAACAAAGCCAAAACTACAAACCAAACTTGCGGGAGAAAATGCTCCAAAGCTTGCATAAAATCTCCTATTGTTGTGCTTCTAAGGGACGTTGATCGGGAATGTGTTCTCCGGGTTGACTTTCGATTGCAGGTTCATTGTCTAAACCTGGCACAGGCAGACTTAAATTAGGGCCTTTGCGAATAATTCTGCTGCCAAAAAACAACGCACAAACAAACAAAAAGCTGTAAATAACTGCAAAGAAACTGAGAGAAGTTAAAACATTGCTGGCGGGGATGTTTGACACCGCATCAGCCGTGCGAATTTGCCCGTATAAAGCCCACGGTTGTCTGCCGACACAGCGGACAATCCAACCCGATTCTACAGCAATATACCCCAGGGGAGCAGCTAATACCCAAGCGCGCATCAGCCAAGGTTGACTGCTAATATTTTCAGCAGAAAGTTTGCCTCGCAGCCACTGAATTATACTGAACAGCATCAGTCCTAAAAAGAAGAATCCAATCCCAGACATGATGCGGAAACAATAGTAGATTAAACCCACCATCCGGGGTCTATCTTCTGGCTTCCATTCCTTCAATCCGAGTACGGGTTCGGAGAGTTTTTGTTTGAATTCGAGAATGTATCCTAAACCATTAGGTACGCTAATTTCCCAGTCATTTTTTTGGGCTTTTTCATTAGGCAAAGCTAGCAAAGTCCAATCTGCGGACTCTCCCGCTGGTGAAGTTTCCCACTTAGCTTCGATTGCTGCTAATTTAGTGGGTTGATAGTGATAAACTTGTTCGGCGCTCAAATGTCCGATGTATATCTGCAAAGGTGCAACGGCGATTGCTGTCGCTATGGCAATTTTTAAAGACTTGGAAAAAAACGCTTGGTTGCGCTTATTGAGAATGTACCAAGCGCTAATTCCGCCAATGACAAACAGCGAAGTTTCTAAGGTCGCAAAAAACATATGAAGAATGCTGTTTAATGCGAACGGGTTCATAATTGCTTGAAAATAATCGCTGACAATAAACTTGTCATTGACCATTTCTCCGCCCGCAGGAGTTTGCATCCAAGAGTTAGCGACTAAAATCCAAACTGTGGATAGGTTAGCCCCGAAAGCTACCATGATTGTAGCGAAATAATGGATGATCGGGTGAACGCGCTCCCAACCAAACAGCATAATTCCTAAAAAGCCGGCTTCTAGCATAAATGCCATTGAAGCTTCAAAGCCCAAAATGCTGCCAAAAAAGTCACCAACCGCTTCAGAAAATGGTGCCCAGTTTGTGCCAAACTGAAATTCCATCGGAATTCCTGAAGCTACTCCAATACCGAAGTTGAGGACGTAGAGTTTAGACCAAAAACGAGCGTGATGGTAGTAGTCGGGATTGCGAGTTTTCAGCCACATTCCTTCAACAATTACCAGGTAAATCCCCATTCCAGTTGTCAGAACTGGCCACAGCATATGGAATATGGCGGTTAGCGCAAATTGCATCCGCGATAGGGCCACGGTGTTAGATAAGATATCCATCGTTATATCCTTTGGTCAGTTCAAGAGACGTTAGCTTGCACAAATTTCATAATGGACACTGACAAGGTAACGCAGAAATTTACTTAGTGCAGAATCAACCGACTTATCTTTATTAAAAATTAAGATTTGCTGTTGGAAGTAAGAATGAATAAGCAAAGCGCAATAAAATCAATGGTTTCAGCAATTAAGCACGTCCTAAGCCTCTTGGTAGTTGCTATAATAGTAATTTAACTAAATTATAGTTCGCGTGTCCCCCTTAACTTCAAATAGAAAACTTGCTCTCAATATTCCTCTTCTTTTCTCCTCTCGGCGCTCTCGGCGCTCTCTGCGTTTAATCAACAAAAAATCTCTCGATAATCAGTCATTAAAATATAAAATATAAAATATAAAATATAAAATTATACTACCTAACGGTGACAGTATAACTCAGTTTAAAGGGCTTAAAATTAGCTTTCTTTTTGGCTGTTCCGCTCAAGTTAAGCTGGTAAATACCAGCCTTGGGAAACACGATATCAGCCCCGGGAATCCCTTGATATTTCTCGGCTGATATGGCTTTTAAAGGCGGCTGCATCAATGGCTTATCCCCTTCTGGGCGCTCTTTTGGATAAACCGCTAATTTGCAATGGCACTGCTCTAAGGGGATAATTTTGCCGCCCCTGCGAGTCAGCGCAAACCACACTCTCGCAGACTGTCCGGCGCGGGGGTTGTGGTTTGGTTCTAGGTGAAAGGTAGCGGCTACATCTCCGGATACTTCGACTTCGTGGGCTAAAACTGAAAGAGAGTTTAACTGCAGCGCACTGGGAATTGCTGCTTCTACTAGCAATCCCAAAAATACTAACAATCCTAAACTTTTACTTTGGTTTGACAGGCGAAACATAGAACTTGTCCAGTGATAAAATTGACCAAAAAAAGCGCGATCGCACAAACATAACTAACACCGTAACCACCGCTAACACCGCTGTCAGCAGTTGATTGTGCAACTTCCATTCAAAACCGCCGAGATAGTGGGAACCGATTAGTGCAGCGTGTACAGCGCACAGCAAAAAAGCTGGAACGCTTAACAGGTGAAGCATTCGCCACAGTTGGCCTAAATAAATTTGAATGCGATCGCAACTTGTAACCGCCGCCGGCAACATCAACAGCAGCGACAGCATCCCAGCCGCCATTCCCAACTGGTGCTGCGGCAACATAAAAGATAGCGCGTCAAAATTCCATTTCAGCGTATGGTCCAGCATATGAAACGTGTGGGCGACTGCTAGGACAAACGCGCCCACACCCAAGACGCGGCGATAGCGCAACAGTTGCGGCAAAAACTTGCTAACCGGACGCGCCAACAGTGCTAGCATCAAGCACAGCAGCGCTGCGTGGCCGGTAAAATCGACCATTTCATCGGTTCGCAGCAAGGTAAGAATTCCGATCGCCACCGTCACCCAGCCACCCGCACGAAACAGTTGACTGCGCTTGTCCGCGCTCAATCTGCCAGCCAAAAAACTCACTCCCAGCATAGTTGGCAGCGTGCCGAGTCCAAAAGCCAGCATCGTCGCCGCACCCAAAACCGGGTTTCCGGTTTCCGCCGCCTTAATCTGCGCTGCGTAGAGGAAGCCGCAGGGAATCAAACCCCAAAGCAAACCCAAAGCAATCGGCACCCACCACTTTTTTTGTGCCGAAAGCTTGCTCATTGCTTGTCCGACTCGATCGTGCGACAGCGGGTGCAATCGGGGCAATCCCGGCAGCAAGTTCGGTTTAATTTGCCCTATTCCGAACCAAATCAGCATCGTGCCCGTTAGAAGTGCGATCGTCCGCCGCAATTCGCTACCCGTACCTGCCAAAAGTCCGCCAGCAATTAACACCGAACCCAGCCCGCCAATTGCAGCACCAACCAAAGCGTAAGCAGTAATTCTCCCCAAATTTAGCAGCAAATGAAAGCGGAAAGCAGCTAATTTATCGTTGCGGGAATTAGAAAGAGAAAACGCCATTGTCAGCGGGCCGCACATCCCAGCGCAGTGACCGAAACTGCCGAGAAATCCCAAAATTGCAATTAGCAGCAGGTCTAGCATTTTGCTGTTTTTTTCCCAAACAACGCCATCAAGGTATTGACAAGATTTTCTTTGGCTCTTGGACGCTTTTTTATTTACTTTTTACAAAAACTTATCTCAGCAGAGCGCTTTTGTCAAAATACAAGTTGTCCAACTTCTATCTAATCTCACCCATATTTAAAATGACTAATGACTGATAACTAATAACTACTTTTGTTCTGGATGCGCCGCCGCCGGCGAAGCTGCACCCATTTGATTAATAGCAGCAATTAGCTGATAAAGTCGCCCCAAATCCCGCTGGTTGAAATGCAAAACTAGGCGCGGCATATCGAAAGTTGCATCTCCTATTTCCGGTTCCAAAGCTTGACTTTTTTCAATTTTTCCGGTGACAACAATATCGCTAAAATCAGTATTTAGCCGATCGACATTCTCCTCAGAAAGCTCAGTTTTCAATCGAATTACCAATTTTTCGCGCACGTAGCGGCAGGAGTGATAAACCAGATAAAAACTACCGATCGCCTCGCAAGCGACATTTATATCGTCAGTAATCGTATACAGGCTGCGATCGTCGGGTGAAATCAAACCCCGGCCCCGCAATTGTTTTTGCACAAAATAGTTCCAATCGTGCCAATAATCTCCTCCCGGTCGATCGATCAATACCACAGGAGCCGGCCCGAACTTGCCTGTTTGAATCAAAGTCAGACACTCAAAAGCCTCGTCCAGAGTGCCAAAACCGCCCGGAAACAGAGCTAAAGCATCGCTCTCCCGGAGAAAAAATAACTTGCGAGTGAAAAAATATTTAAAATTGAGCAATTTGGGATCGCCGGCAATGAAAGGATTAGAACTCTGCTCGAAAGGTAACTGAATGTTCAGCCCAAAAGAACGTTCAGCAGTCGCCCCCTCGTTCCCCGCCTGCATAATTCCCCCGCCGCCGCCAGTAATCACCATAAATCCCTGCTGGGCCATCGCCCGCGCAAAGTCTCTGGCCATCAAATATTCCGCAGATTGCGGTGACACCCTTGCCGAACCAAAAATCACAATTTTGCGAACGTGTCGGTAAGGATAAAACAGCTCAAAAGCGCTCTCCATATCTCGGAGCGCCGCCGCAATAATCTTCAAGTCTAGGCGATCGAGATCCTCTCTGGCCATTTGCACTATAGTAGAGAGCGATCGTTCGATCCACTCAGAGTGCTTCAACATTGGCAAGCGATCGAGCAAATCCATCACTTCAGCTTGGAGGGACTCAAAACCTTGACCAGACCCAGAACGAATCATGAATTTTTCCGAAACGGTAACAATTTGTGGCTAATAAAAATTAAGGGGCAAGCCAAAGTTATAAGCTAATAGCCACCAGCAAATTGCCATGCTGGCGACTAATAACTTTTCCCGTAGCTTTGCCCCGGTTCTGAAGCGAGTTAGCTTTCGCGGCCCACAAAGAACAGCGCGAAACTGCTCGCAGTTGGGTTAAATGTACTTTTCCAGAGTGTTGGCCAGAGTAGTTTTCGGAACTGCCCCAACCACCATATCCACACGTTGACCGCCCTTAAATATCATCAGCGTCGGAATGCTGCGGATACCGTATTGGCTGGCCACGTTAGGATTCTCGTCGGTATTAACTTTTACTACCTTGACCTGCCCTTCATATTGCTGGGCAATTTCGTCTACGACGGGCGCCACCATCCGACAGGGCCCGCACCAGGGAGCCCAAAAATCCACTAGAACTGGAACTTCGCTATCGAGCACTTCCTGCTTAAAGGTAGAGTCGGTTACTTGCGCGGCTGCTGACATCCCTAGCCATCCTTGTAAATACTATTTCTCGGATAACAAGTCTAGCAAAAAATGTAACCACTTGCGTCAACCATTTTAAGAGAAGGCTTCTGAAGGAGACCGTAGAAGGAAGAGGGAAGAGGGAAGACGGTAGAAGGAAGAAGGCACAAGGTTTCTGAAGGAACAAGGCACTGATGTTTCCGAAGGCACTTATGTTTCCGAAGGCAGAATGCACTTATATAGAAGAAAAAGTCTCCCACTCCCAGACTCTCCCCCTCTCCCACTCTCCCCCTCTCCGGAGCTACAAGCCTCAGTTCTGTATCTAGTAAGCAAGAGCCAAGATGTCCGACAAAAAAGGAACCGCCCGAACAGTAGTCCGGGCGGAGTGTGGTGTGAGGAGTGAACGGAAACATGCGTCTCCGCTTCTTCTATTGTGACATCTCCTTCTCGATAATTCCACAATATTCTGTAAATTTCGAGACTCTTGAACAAATTTTGTCAAGGTATGCTGGTATTTGATCGGTAAATCTACTTACCCATGCCCAACTGTTGAGCTTTTTGATAGACTTTACCCTCCGTCAGCAGAGAAGGAGCAATTACCACTTCCACTTGCTGCATCTCCTTAATGTCCTTAGCGCCCAAGGTACCCATGCTAGTTTTCAGAGCTCCGAGCAAGTTGTGCGTACCGTCATCGAGCACCGCAGGCCCCCGCAAAATTTGCTCCACAGTACCCGTAGTCCCCACGCGAATGCGAGTGCCGCGAGGCAAAACCGGGCTGGGAGTCGCCATCCCCCAGTGAAAGCCGCGGCCAGGAGCTTCGGCGGCCCTGGCAAAGGGCGAACCAATCATCACTGCATCGGCACCGCAGGCAATGCACTTGCAGATATCGCCGCCAGTAATTAAACCGCCGTCAGCAATCACCGACACGTATTTGCCAGTTTCGCGATAGTAGTCGTCCCGCGCAGCGGCGCAGTCTGCTACTGCTGTGGCTTGAGGAACGCCGACACCCAATACGCCTCTAGACGTGCAAGCAGCCCCCGGCCCAATGCCCACGAGAATGCCCGCAGCGCCAGTTTTCATTAAATTCAGAGCGACTTCGTAGGTGACGCAGTTACCCAAAATTACTGGTATCGGCATCTCTTGACAGAATTGTGTCAAATCTAAAGATGAGATTGATTCAGGGGAAAGGAAAGCAGTCGAGACTACTGTTGCTTGCACAAAAAATATATCGGCTCCCGATTCAGCAACCGCCCGGCCGTATTTGCTCGCGCCGGCCGGTGTACCGCTGACGGCGGCAATCCCTCCTCCTGCTTTAATTTCTTTAATTCTCAGGTCGATTAATTCTGGCTTGATGGGTTCGGCATAGAGTTGCTGCATCAGGGAAACAAATTCGTGGTTCCCGACACTGGCGATGCGCTCTAATATTGGCTGGGGGTCGGCATAGCGGGTTTGAATTCCTTCTAGGTTGAGCACGCCCATTGCTCCCAATTCCGACAGCAAAATAGCCATGCGGACATCGACTACTCCATCCATGGCGCTGGCGATGATCGGGATTTCTCGATCGATCCCGCCAATCTGCCACTTGGTATCTGCCAAACTCGGATCGAGGGTGCGCTGTCCGGGTACGAGCGCAATTTCATCTATGCCGTAAGCTCTGCGAGCGCTTTTGCCCCGCCCAATTTCAATATTCACGCTGTTTCACTTCCACAATGTATTTAAATTAGACTAACAAAAAGTTAGCCCGCCCGAGTTTAGCTATCGCACCGCTGTCTTTAAAAAAAGCTCGGCACTGATTCTGATTGTATTCCGATTATATGAAATCGAAGAGGATACTTTTCCTCAGCAACAGTCACGGGGAAGACTCGATTAACTGTCAAATTCTCAAAGCTTTAAGAGTATCTGGCGCGGATGTTGATGTTTCGGCAATCCCGATTGTAGGTGACGGGGCTGCTTACCGCCGATCGACCGTGCCAATTATTGGGCCCACCAGTCAAATGCCGTCTGGGGGAGTTTTTTACATGAATCCCCTGTTTTTCCTCAAAGATGTTGGGGCGCGCCTAATTGCTTTGACTTGGCAGCAATTGCAGGGTGTTTGGACGCATTCGCGCCACTGCGATTTGGTGGTGGCAACTGGGGATATTGTCGCTGTGGCGATCGCCCATGCCAGCAACCGCCCCTATATAATTTTTCTATCGGCTCATTCTAGTTATTACGAGGGGCGAGTCGATTTGGGTTTAATCTTGTGGCAGTTGCTTTGCTCAGACAAATGTCTGGCGGTTTTTACTAGAGATGCTTTGGCTGCTACTGACTTAAACCGACAGGGTTTAAAGAAAGCTCAGTTTGTCGGCAATCCTGTCATGGACAACCTCAATTCTACGGGCAAAGATTAGGAATTAATATCCGGAGTTCGGACGATCGCCCTTCTCCCCGGTTCTCGCCTCCCGGAAACCACCTAGAACCTCGTTTTGCTCCTGGAACTGGTTAAAAAAATTGCTACTAACTCTGCTTTACAGGTGCAGTTTTGGGCAGCTTTAGTTCCGACTTTGATGCCTGAATTAGATTTTCTTGCAGCCAGAGCAGCATGGCAAATGCGATTTGTGAGATTAGGAATGGTTTGCCAACTCATCTCCCCTCGCGACAATCATTTTCACGATTTCTGGATGTTTCTCAATATTGCAACCGATTTCAAAAAGAGTTGCTTTAACTTGATAGCGGTCTAAGATATCTAAAAGCTGATTTGTATAGGGAGGATAGGGCCCGTGGTCGTAGGTGAGGGCAACAACTTTCACTTCAGTATCGGCGCGGTTGATGCCGAAATAATTGTGGATTATAGTAACTTTAATCAACAGCGATACTGCGAAAAATAACGCTATTGTGAAAAGCCAAAACTTTGGTAAATTTTTACCGAGTCGCATAGCTGCACGCACTCGTTCGAGAATGAAAGTGGAGTGTTTCCAGATTACCACAATTGGGGAGCTGAATCCTTAAGCTATTTTATCATTAATTATTGTCCGTTCCGAAATTTTTCAGTTTTGGCGATCGCACAGTAGCTACACGCTTCAAGTGCCTGTACACTTGTACGCTACATATAGCGTAAGTAAGGCCGGAGCAAAAAAGCAATAATAAAACATCGGGAGTTCTAGGGGGGGTAAGGCAAGGATTTATATTCGGAGCGAGTTTACTGCTGCTCTCACCCGCTCCTGCCCATGTTATATTTATTTATATACTTAAGTTTTTTAGGCAGCAATAATTCCCCACATGATTTCACTGCCAGATATCACAATAGTCAACCCAATCTACGAAAGTGCGAATTCCCCCGTATACCGAGGCATCCTCAAATCAAATCAGCAACCTTTGATTTTGAAACTCCTCAAAGAGGATTACCTAAACCAGCCGAACTATACCGCTATCAGCAGGAATACGAAATCACTCGCGGTCTCAAGCTAGAGGAAACGATTAAAGCCTACGAACTGCGAAAATACGAGAACACACAAGTCATGTTGTTGGAGGATTTTGGAGGAGAGTCCTTAAAAATCCTGCTGGATAGCCGTCCCTTTGCTTTACCAGAGTTTCTCCGTCTAGCCATCCAAATCACAGATGCGTTAGGCAAAGTTCATCAAAAAAAGGTCATTCACAAAGATATCAATCCATCTAAAATTGTCTTGAATCCTCAAACCGGACAATTAAAAATTATTGACGTTGGCTTATCTACCATCCTATCCCAAGAGAATCCCAGCCTCAAAAGTCCTAATATTCTAGAAGGGACATTGGCTTATATAGTCATTTCAAATAAATGTGATACAGAGGCAAGATCATGATAAAATAGATAAAAATAGTTAATTAGAAAAAAATGGCTTACAGTCTAGACTATCGACAAAAAGTAGTCAAGGGATGTGGAAAATGGAGGGAGTATAACGAAAGCTGCCGCCATATTTAAGGTAGGAAGAGCAACAATTTATAGATCGC
>NZ_JAUBUE010000126.1:0-1629 GCF_036705305.1 Microcoleus sp. B3-D7
TTTGGAGTTTAGACTAAGCAGGTCAAAAAGTGCGATCACTCTGAGACTAGCGAACAATT
This sequence comes from Microcoleus sp. B3-D7, assembly GCF_036705305.1. Taxonomy (NCBI): domain Bacteria; kingdom Bacillati; phylum Cyanobacteriota; class Cyanophyceae; order Oscillatoriales; family Microcoleaceae; genus Microcoleus; species Microcoleus sp. B3-D7. The sequence continues at coordinate 60 of NZ_JAUBUE010000126.1, forward strand.
CTCAAGAACGGCAATGGTCGCTGGCGACAAGCTATCAGACTCAATCCTAAGATAGATGGCAGCGACCGTTGACGTTCTCGGAGACTCGCAAGAAGAGAAAAAAACTGTCTGCGATAGTTTCAACAGACAGCGCAAGGGTAGAAAATTGAGAATTCAGCAAAAAATCTCAAATCTACCTGCAATGAAGTTTGAACAATTATACGAATTTCGTCAACAAGCTTATGAATGCTTGGGCAATGCCAAAGATGCCACCTTTGAACTAGCAGATGCGGTGATGACGACCCGCCACGTCTCATGTTTAGGAGATTTGGCTCTAAGTCCTTTGTTTCGACGTGAGTGGTCAAGCGTCTACGAGGCGCTGCAAGATTGTAGACCAGACCGAGACAAATTGATGCAACTATACATCCAACAGATCTCAGAAGTAGAACGTCCAGTATTGGCTATCGATCATACAGCATGGTTGAGACCCCATGCACCTACCCTGAAAGAGCGTACTTACGAACATCAACCCACCACTTTGCCTCACGGCATACCTGTCGGTATCGGTCAGGGATATAGTACGATCGCGTGGATACCTTTGACCAGTGGCAGTTGGGCACTACCCTTGAGACACGAACGTATTACCAGTTGGGAAAATCCGATCACTAAAGGCGCTCAACAATTGGCACAAGTGTGTCAATATTTTCAGCATCGACCTCTAGTCCTCTTTGATAGCGAGTATGGATGTGCTCCTTTGATCGAAGCAACCGCAGAAATCGCCGCCGATAAAATCATGCGTATTCGTTCTAATCGTTGCTTGTGGTCAGCACCTTCATCCTATAGTGGTAGAGGACGACCCAAAATTCATGGGAACCAGTTTAAGCTTAACGACACTCAAAGCTGGTGGGAACCAGAACAAACACTCTTTATCTCTTGAACCGAAACTCGGACGAATCAGATTGAGAAAATGGGATAACTTACATTTTCGAGGCAGTCCCAAACATCCGATGACTCTGATTTTAGTAGAACGCTTAGAAGCTATAACGGGTCAATTAAAAACTCAACCTTTGTGGTTAGTGTGGATTGGTCTCCAGATGCCACCTCTTACAGAAATTTGGCAACTATATCTGCGCCGTTTTACTATCGAGCATTGGTATCGCTTAGCCAAACAAACCTTGCATTGGACTGTGCCGAAGTTGAGTACCCCTGAACAATGTCAACGATGGAGCGATTTGATGCCATTAGTGAACTGGCAATTATGGTTAGCTAAAGATTTAGTCAGAGAAACTCGTCTACCCTGGCAAAAGTCTCTCTCTGAATTGACCCCTGGAAGGGTTGCACAATCAATGCTTCCACTTTTAATCAAGATTGGGACTCCCACTGTTGCTCCCAAACGTCGAGGAAATTCAGATGGATGGCCTCAAGGAAGACATCGAACTCAAAGATGTCGCTATCCTGTGGTAAAAAAGGGCAAAGGTCGGTTCCAAAAATCAACAAAATTCGTAAGTTAACCTTGAGAACTCTCTCGCTTATTAACCATTTTCTCCACTCAGCTCATGCTGAGTCAATTTGTGCTTAGTCTAAACTCCAA